>NZ_JAJVKV010000018.1 GCF_024198175.1 Pyxidicoccus xibeiensis | reverse complement strand
GTGGCCGCCCCCCGCGCCGCGAATGCGCCGCCTCCGGTGGCCCCCGTGCCCCGCGCCGCCCAGCCGCAGGCCGCGCAGCCTCCCGTGGCCGCGCCCCGCGCCGCCCAGCCGCAGGGGCCGGCCGCGCAGCCTCCCGCGGGCTCGCCGATGACTCCCGCCTATGGCACGCCCACCGCCTCGGCGCCCCGCGCGCCGCTGCCCGGCGTCGCCGCGCCTTCCTCCGGCCTGCCCCGGATGGAGACCGCCGCACCGGTGGCCCCGGCTCCCGCGCCGGGCCTGCCGCGCATGGAGACCACCGCGCCGGTGGCTCCGGCTCCGTCGGCGGGCCTGCCCGTCATGGAGGCCGCGGCTCCGGGGCTGCCCCGGATGGAGTCCCGGCCCCCGGCTCCCGCGCCTGTCGTGGCTCGCGCGGAGAACAGCAAGGGCCCGACTCCCGCCGCGAAGAACGCGTCCGGCGTGGCGGAGGTGCGCGCGCGTCCGGCCTCGCTGTGGCGGCGGCTGCTGTCCTTCTCCATCGACACGGCGGCGATTGCCGGCGTGGCCGCGCTCTACATCACCCTCGCCTCGTCGGTGACGGGGACGAAGGCGCCCGAGGCAGGGCTGGTGGGCCTGGATGCCTTCGTGGCCTGGCTGCGCGCGCTCCATACCGTCCTGCTGCCCGGCTTTTTCCTGGTACTGGTCCTGGCGCTCGTGTACTGCGCGGTGGCGGCCTTCCTCTGGAACGGTCGCACGCTTGGCCGGCTGCTCCTCGGGCTGAGGCTCGTGGACACGCATGGTCTGGCCCCGGCGCCGGGTCGCGCCATCGTGCGCGCGCTGCTGGCCAGCGTATCCTTCGTCTTCTTCCTCGGTGGTTTCTGGATGGCGCTTTTCGACAGGCGCGGTCAGACGCTGCATGACAAGCTGACGTCCACCTTCGTCGTTCAACCGAGCTGACCCTCCGTCTCATTGTGCCTTGCGGCCGCGGCCGTAAGATGCCGCGCCCTACATGCCCGCCCGCCTCGCCCAGCTCCTCGTCTCGCGCATGCTTCTCACACAGGAGAAGGCGGGGGAGGTGCTGCGCCAGCACCAGGCCCAGGGCGGGCATGTGGACACCGTCTTGCTGGAGCAGCGCATCGCCGGTGAGGCGGACGTGCTCGCGCTGCTCGGCGAGGTCTCCGGCTTCCGGCCGGTGAACCTGATGGACTTCGAGCCCAACGCCGAAGTCGCTTCCTTCATCCCGCCGAAAATCGCCGAGCGCCTGTGCGTGGTGCCGCTGTCCCTGGACGGCAACACGCTGCACGTGGCCTGCGGCTACCCGGTGCCGAAGAAGGAGCTCGACGAGGTGGGCTTCCTCCTCGGCCGGCCGCTGGAGCTGTGGGTGGCGCTGGAGGTGCGCATCCGCGAGTGGGTGTCGACCATCTACCGCCAGCCGCTGTCCCCGCGCTTCTCCCAGCTGGCGGCCTCGCTCGACCCCGAGCGCCAGGCGGCGCTCCCGGCCACACCGCCTCCTCCCCCTCCGCCGGAGGACTCGCTCACGGCGGACATGGTGGAGCGCCTGGCGCGCTCCGTGGCGCAGGAGCCGCTGCCCTCCGAGGTGAGGTCTGCCCCGCGCGAGCCCGCCGCGCCCCAGCGCCCCGAGCCCGCCGTGCGAGAGGCCCAGCGACCGCCTCCGCCGCCTCCTCCGGACGCCACGCCTCCGTCCCCGCCGGCCTTCGTGCGGGCGCCGCTTCGGCTGAACATGCCGAAGGAGGACGCCGCGCCGGCGCCGCAGCAGCCCGCGCAGGTGCGGCAGTTCCCGGCCCCCACCACGGCGCCGCAGGCCGCCGGTGCCCCGCAGGCGGCTCGGCCTGTCACGGCTTCGACTCCGACCACGGCGCCCCAGCCCGCTGCCGGTGCCCCGCAGGCGGCTCGGCCCGTCACGGCTTCGACTCCGACCACGGCGCCCCAAGCCGCCACGGGCGCTGGCACCGCTGCGAGGCCCGTGACGCCTCCGGGCGCAGGCACCGCATCACAGCCCGCCACGGGCGCAGGCACCGCATCACAGGCCGCTACGGGCGCAGGCGCCGCACCGCACGCCGCTCCGGGCGCAGGCACCGCACCGCAGTCCGCCACGGGCGCAGGTCCCGCTGCGCGGCCCGTCACGCCTCCGGGCATCGGCACCACCGCGCCTCCGTCCGTGGGCACCGCACCGCAGCCCGCCGCAGGCGCCGCGGCGCGGCCCGTGCCCTCTTCGCCCCCGAGCGCGACGCCTCAGCCCGCCGCTCGCCCCACCACGGCGCCCGCCGCGCCGCCCACGCTGACGGCACAGCCGACCGCGACGCCGTCCGCCGCGAGCCCTGCGCCGGTGCCTCAGAACGGCACAGCCCCCTCCCAGCGCCCCACCCCGCCGGCCGCCCCGGGCACGCCGCAGGTGTGGCCGCCCGCGTCCGCGCAGCCCAACGCGGTGAGCGCCACCTCCGGCACGCCGCAGGTGTGGCCGCCCGCGCCCGCGCAGCCCTCCGGCGCGCCCAACCCGCCCACGCTGCGCTTCGGCTCGCCGCTGTCGCCGAAGTCGGACCTCCCGCCGCCGGCCCCGCCCGCGCGCGGCGGCGAGCCCGCGTTCCTCATCTTCCCCAACCCCGGCGCCCCGACCCGTCCGCGCGCCTCCGAGCCCACCGCGCCCGAGCCCCGTCCGTCACAGGCGCCCACGGGCCAGGACGTGCCGGACTGGACGCTGGCCCAGGCACGCGCCGCGCTGAAGGACGCCACCAAGGACCGGGACAGGCTCATCGACGTCGCGCTGCGCTTCGGTCGCCGCACGTTCGACTACGTGGCCTCCTTCGCCGTGGTGCGCGGTGCGGCGCAGGGCCTGGAGGCGCGTGGCGAGGGCATGATGGGTGAGCCGCTCGCCGCGGTGTCCGTCCCGCTCGACGCGAGCAGCGTCTTCCGCACGGTGGCCGTCACGCGCGGCAGCTACGCGGGCCCGCTGCCTCCGGACGCGCTCACCCGGCACTACCTGGAGCTGTTCGGTCGGCAGACGCCGCGCACCATCTTCCTGTACCCGGTGGAGGTGAAGGGCCGGCTGGTGGCCATCCTCTACGGCGACTGCGGGCAGAAGCCCATCAGCCAGCGCCGCCTGTCCGACTTCATCCTGTTCTGCCAGGACCTGCCGGCGGCCTTCCAGGAGCTCATCCTCTTCCGCAAGCAGCGCGTGTCGGAGCTGCGCGCGCCGGAGGAGCCCGAGCTCACCATCGACGTGGACGTGCCGGTCGCCGCCGTGCCGGCCCCCGCGCCCGCGGTGGTGGCGGGCCTGGGGTGGAGCCCCTTCTTCGGCCGGGGCGCCTCGGGCAACATGGGCCGCGCCGCCGCGCTGCCGCCGCGCGCGCAGTCTCAAGAGGAGCGCCCGCCGCCTGACTTCGCGCCGCTGCTCCGGCGCCTCACCGGCCCGGACGCCGCGCAGCGCTCCAACGCCATGGCGGAGCTGGCGCGCTCCCCCGAGGCCAGCGCCCGCGTGCTGGCGCAGCACTTCCCCGGCCCCACCGCATGGAGCCGCCTGCCCGTGGTGGAGCTGCCCGAGGCGGACGAGCTGGGCCCCATCCCCGGCGCGCTCTCCCGGCTGGGCCGTCCCGCCGCGCACGCCCTGGCGCCGCTGCTGGACTCACACGACCCGGACACGCGCTACTTCGCGCTGCTCACCGCCGGCAACCTGCCCTACGTGGAGCTGGTGGACGGCGTGCTGCGCGGCCTGTTCGACCTGGAGCCGGACATCTCCAGCGCCGCGCGCGTGGCTGCCTCCGCCCTCAAGCAGCTCCCCCGGCTGGACGCTGCCCTGCGCGACTTGCGCCAGGAGCTGAATAGCAAGGACGCGCTGCGCCGCTCGCTGGCCGCGCGTGCCCTGGGCATGCTGCATGACCGGGAGGCCATCGAAGGCCTCATCGCCCTCACCGGCAGCGACGACGAGATGTGCGCCCAGGCCGCCTCGGAGGCGCTGCGCGAGGTGACGCGCGCCACCTTCGGCCTCAGCCCGCGCCAGTGGGCCACGTGGTGGGCGGAGAACCGCAGCCGCCGCCGCGCCGACTGGCTCATCACCGCCCTGCGCCACCGTGAGCTGGACGTGCGGCTGGCGGCGATTGAGGAGCTCAGCCGCGCCCTCAACGACACGCTCGGCTACTACGCGGACGCGCCCGAGGCCGAGCGCGACCAGGCTGTGCGCCGCTGGGAGGCCGCGGCGGTGAACCTGGCCTACGCGCGCCGGCTGGGCATGCTGTAGGCCGGTCGGCCGTCCCTCGCGAGGGAGGGCGGAGAGCCCCGTCCCCGGGCGGATGCTGGTAGCCTTCCGCCGTGCTCCTTGCCCAGATTTCCGACTTCCACATCGGTGTTGCCGGCGCGGACATGGACCGCCGGTTCGACAGTGCTGCCCGGCTGGAGCGCGCGGTGCAGCACCTCATCCGGATGGAGCCGCGTCCGGACGCGGTGCTGTGTACGGGGGACCTCGTCAACGACGGGCTCCCCGAGGAGTACGCGCGACTCGCGGCCCTCCTGAAGCCACTGCCCATGCCCTGGTACGTCATCCCGGGCAATCACGACGACCGGGAGCACCTGCGCGCCGCCTTCGCCCACCAGGGCTACCTGCCCGCGCAGGGCTTCCTCCACTACGCGGTGGAGCTGGGCCCGCTGCGGCTCATCGGCCTCGACACCCACGTGCCCGGCGAGCCGGGAGGACGGCTGTGCGCTGAGCGGCTGGCGTGGCTCGAGGCGCGCCTGGCCGAGGCGCCCGGACGGCCGACGCTCGTGTTCATGCATCACCCGCCGTTCGCCACCGGCATCCACCGCGCGGACATGATGGGACTGGAGGGCTCGGACGCGCTGGCGGCGGTGATTGCCCGCCATCCGCAGGTCGAGCGCGTGCTCTGCGGGCACCTGCACCGCCCCATCGTGAAGCGCTTCGCGGGGACGGTGGCCAGCACCTGCCCGAGCACCATGCACCAGGTGGCGCTCGACCTGGGGCTGCCCGGCCGCCTCGCCCTCGTGCCCGAGCCCCCCGCCTGCCAGCTGCACCTCTGGAGCGAGGCCTCCGGGCTCGTCTCGCACACCAGCTACATCGACGACTTCCGGCCCGCGGCATGAGCCACCGCACGCGTCTGGGGGCCGGCCTGTCCAGGGCCCTCGCCAACCTGCGTGGGAGCGCCGCATGACGGGGGGGACGTGGGTCAGCCTGCTGGCCTGCGTGGGGCAGCTGGCCCTGGCGGGGCTGGCGCTCGCGCGGGTGGGCCGCAGCCCGCTGGCGCTGCCGGTGTCGCTGCTGTCCATCACCCTGTCCACGTGGAACTTCTCCGGCTTCGCGCTGGCGCGCTCGGACGAGGCGGGCTGGAAGCTGGTGGGCTTCGCCGCGGGGATGATGACGGTGCCGTGCACGCTGCACTTCATCCTGGCCTTCGTAGGGCGGCGGCGGCGCTCGGCGTCGGTCATGTTCGGCACCTACGCCGTCTTCTGCGCGCTGGCCATGGCGATGCTGGCCGCGCTGGGGGCGCCCACGCTGGAGGAGCGCCTGCTGACGCTCCGCTTCGGCCTCACGGTGACGGCGCTGGTGGCGCCGCCGCTGGGCTGGGGCTTCGCGCTGCTGGTGCTGCACCTGCGCCGCGCGCAGCACCCGGACGAGCGTGCCCGCGCGGGGCTGGTGCTGCTGGGGTTGACGCTGCTGGTGGCGCTGCTCCTGACGGAGCTGTTCGCGGAGCTGGGGCTCGAGGTGGTGCGCCTGGGCAACCTGGGCACGCTGCTGGGCCTGCCGGTGATGGCCACGGTGGCGCTGCGCTTCGGGCTGTTCGGCAGCGACGGGGGAGCCCCGCGCATGGCGCTGCACGCGGCGGGCGTGGCGGCCGTGGGCGTGCTGGCATACCTCGCCGTCTTCCGCCTCTTCGCCGCGCAGGCCGGCATCCTGGTGGTGTGCACCACGGCGGTGACGTTCGCCCTGCTGGCCGCCACGCGCCGGGGCGTCACCGCCTTCGTCACGCGGAACGAGCGCATGGAGCGGCTGGCCACCCTGGGCCGCTTCTCCGCGCAGATGGCGCACGACTTGAAGAACCCCATCGCCGCGATGAAGGGCGCCGCGCAGTACCTCAAGGAGGAGCACGCGCGCGGCCAGTCCTGGGACGGGCACGGCGAGTTCCTGGACCTGCTGCTGGAGCAGGTGGAGCGGCTGGACCGGGTGGTGGACACCTACCAGCGGCTGGCGCGCGTGGAGCCGCTGCCCCGGCCGGTGGACCTGGGCCGGCTGGTGGAGGGCGTGCTGTCGCTGCAGGCCTTCGCCAGCCCCGGACAGGTGGCCATCGTCCGCGAGCTGACACCGGGCCTGCCGCCGTGCGCCGGGGACGAGGACCTGCTGGCCAACGCGCTGGAGAACCTGGTGCGCAACGCCTGCGAGGCGATGCCCGGTGGAGGCACCCTGACCGTGCGGACGCTGCGGGACGGCGCGGGCGTGGCGATGGAGGTGGAGGACACCGGCGAGGGCATGGACGCGCGCACCCGCGAGCGCGCCTTCGACGACTTCTTCACCACCAAGGCGACGGGCAGCGGGCTGGGGCTGGCGTTCGTCCGGCGGGTGGTGGAGGCGCACGGTGGCGAGGTGGTCCTGACAAGCCGGGAGGGTCACGGTACGGTGGTCCGCCTGCGCCTGCCGGCGGGACCCAGGCGTGAATCGAGCGGGGCGGAAGGAGAGGCCGCGTGAGCGAGCCATTGAAGGGAAACGTGCTGCTGGTGGATGACGACCCGGCGGTGGCCAAGGTGCTGGGGGCGTTGCTGACGCAGGCGGGGCTGACGGCGCATGTGGCCCGGGACGGGCAGGAGGCGCTGTCGCTGCTGGGGCGCAAGCCCATCGACGTCGTGGTGAGCGACGTGCGCATGCCGGGCATGGACGGCATGCAGCTGCTGACGGAGGTGGCGCGGGGCTGGCCGGACGTGCCCGTCATCCTGCTCACCGCGCACGGCACGGTGCCGCTGGCGGTGGAGGCGATGCGGGCGGGCGCGGCGGACTTCGTGCTCAAGCCGTTCGACCGGGAGGAGATCCTCTTCACCGTCCGCAAGGCGCTGCTGCGCGCGCACGACGACACGGCGCGCGAGCCGCTCCGGGCGCCGAGCCCCTTCATCGGGAGCAGCCGGGCCATGGCGGACGTGCAGACGATGCTGGCGAAGGCGGCCACGGGCACCGCCACGGTGCTGCTGCGCGGCGAGTCCGGCACGGGCAAGGAGCTGGCCGCGAAGGCGGTGCATGACGGCAGCCCGAGGCGCACGGGGCCCTTCGTGAAGCTGCACTGCGCGGCGCTGCCGGACACGCTGCTGGAGAGCGAGCTGTTCGGCTACGAGAAGGGCGCCTTCACGGGCGCGGCCAACCGCAAGCCCGGGCGCGTGGAGCTGGCGAACGGCGGCACGCTGTTCCTGGACGAGGTGGGCGACATTCCCCTCTCCATGCAGGTGAAGCTGCTGCGCGTGATTCAGGAGCGCGAGCTGGAGCGACTGGGCGGCACGCAGTCGGTCAAGGTGGACGTGCGCTTCGTGGCGGCCACGCACCAGCCGCTGGAGGAGCTGGTGAAGGCGGGCCGCTTCCGCGAGGACCTCTTCTACCGGCTCAACGTGGTGCCGGTGGAACTGCCCCCGCTGCGCGCGCGCCCGGAGGACATCGAGCCGCTGGCCCGGCACTTCCTGGAGGTGCACGCGAAGGCCAACGGCCGGCCGCCCTTCACGCTGACCCACGATGGCCTGGCGGTGCTCCAGGCGCAGCCGTGGCCGGGCAACGTGCGCCAGCTCCAGAACTTCCTGGAGCGGCTGGTGGTGCTGTCGGACGGGCAGGTGCTGACCGGCGCCGAGGTGACGCGCGAGCTGGCACGCCAGCCGGGCCTGTCCCCTGCCCCCGCCGCGCCCGCGCCGGCTGGAGCCCCGAGCCTCCCGAGCGCGCAGCCCGCGGGTGCGGACGCGGGGCTCACGCTGGAGTCGCAGCGCAAGGGCATGGAGCGACAGGCGCTGGCGGACGCGCTGAAGCGCGCGGGCGACAACCGCACGCTGGCGGCGCGGCTGCTCGGCATCAGCCGGCGCACGCTCTACAACAAGCTGGAGGAGCACGGGCTGCTGTGAGCCGGCTCACTCGGCAGCGGGCACCGCGGCGGCCAGCGCGTCCATCTCGTCATGGAACGCGCGGATGAGCGCATGCGGGTCGGCCATCCGGCCCGCGTCCGCCGCCACGCCCACCGTCACCTGCCCCGCGTAGCTGAAGAGGCTCACCCCCAGGCCGAGGTGCCCCGCCTGGGGCACCCAGAACGTGAGCCCGCCCAGCTGCGTGCCCGCCAGCGACACCGCCTCGCGCGGGCCGGGCACGTTGGTGGCCACCAGCGTGGCCTTGGATCCGAACGCATCCACCATCGCCCGCTCCACCGCCGCGGGCGCGTACCCCAGCACCTCCAGCGCGCCGAACGTCAGCACCGCTTCCGGCGAGCGCTTCACCTCGCCCATCCGCCGCGCCAGCTCCGTCAACCGCCGCTGGGGCTCCTCCAGGTGCACCGGCAGCCGCAGGAACACCACGCCGAAGCGGTTGCCCAGCTCGCGCGGCACGGGCTCATCCAACGGACGCAGGTTCACCGGCACCAGCGCGTGCAGGTCCTCCGGCGGCACGCCCTGAGACTCCAGATACCGCCGCAGCGCCCCCGTCACCGCCGCCAGCAGCACGTCATTCACCGTGCCGCCCAGCACGCGGCCCACCGCCTTCACCCGCTCCAGCGGCACCGGGTCCGACCACGCGGCGCGCTTCTCCGGCCCCAGCGGCCCCCGCAGCGGCGTGCGCGGGTCCTGCGGAATCACCAGCAGCTTCGCCATCGCCGCCGCGCCCCGCGCCCCCTGCCGCACCAGGTCCCCCGCGAGGATGGGCTCCGCCGCCAGCTCCGCCCCCTTTCGCACCGCCGCCCGCGCCGCCCCCGCCACCACCCGCGCGCCGCGCATCCACCGCGCCAGCCCGGGCGCCGGGGCCCGCCGCTCCTCGCGCAGCTCCGGCGCCACGCCCTCCTCCGCCCCTTGCGCGTCCGTGAGCGTCAGCAGTACCCGCGCCAGCGCAATCCCATCCGCCAGGCAGTGGTGCAGCCGGCACAGCAGCACGTCCCCGCCCGCCGCGCCCTCCAGCACGTGGAACTGCCACAGCGGCCGTGAGCGCTCCAGGGGCGTGCTCATCCACTGCCCCACCAGCGTCTCCAGCGCGGCGCGGTCCCCGGGCGCTGGCACCGTGAGGCGCGACAGGTGCGCGTCCAGGTCGAAGTCCGGCGCATCCTCCCAGTGGGGCGCCCCCAGCCGCCCCAGCACCACGCGCTGCCGGAAGCGCGGGTAGCGCTCCACCAGCCGCTCGCGGGCCACCGCCTGGAGCCGCTCGAAGTCCAGCCGGCCCTCGAACCAGAGCACGGCGGTAATCATCATCAGATTCGCGGGTTCCTCCATGTGGAACCACAGCGCGTCCACGCTCGCCATCCGCTCGTGCGCCCGCATCGCTGGAGCTTCCTCCCGGTAGCGCCGGCGGGACGAACGGCTCCGGCGCGCTGGCCACGGCTTACTTCTTTTCGGGCTCCGGTGGGCTGCGGTCGAACTGGAAGGTCTGCTTGGTGGCGTCGTCCACCATCAGGGTGAGCGCGCCATCCTCCACGTCCCAGCGGTAGGCGCCGCCACGGAACTTCAGCTTCTTGCGCGACAGCGGGATGACGCGCTTGTCGCCGCACACCGGGCCCACCGCCTGGCCGTCCTTCGTGCGCAGCGTCAGCCGGTCCTTGCCCGTCACCTCCACCAGGCCCCAGGCGCGCACCACCAGCCCGTTGCCCTGCCCCAGCGTCGCGTCCTCCAGGGTGGTGCGCATCACGAAGCAGCCATTGGGCGATATCTGGAGCGTGCGCTCATAGTCCGCGCGCGGCTCGGCCTCGATGCGCTCCGGCCCGCCGTCCACCTCCTCCGGGAGGCTGGCTGCCGCCAGCGTCCAGAGCCCCACCAGCTCCTCGGGAGGCTTCGCGGCCGACTCGGGCAGGCCCTGGCACGGCTCCATCTTCTCCTTCTCCGGGCTCGGAGGCGCCGGCTCGAAGGAGCGCTGGCACGTCTGGCCACACGTACGCGCCGAGCACTGCGTGTCCTCCGGGGCGCAGCCCGCCTTCCGGGTACACGCCTTGAGCCGGTCCAGCGCCTTCTCGCAGTCCTCGCGCAGGCACTTGTCCACGCACGCGGCGTCGATGCACTCGGCCACGCAGACCCAGTTGGTGGCACCGCACACGCCGGCCACGGTGCGCGGGCGCTCGGAAGACTGCGCTGCGGCCGGCAGCGCGGCGGACAGCGTCAGGCCCAGGACGAAGAGGAAGCGCGAAGAGGACATGCCGCGGCGCAAGCTAGCCACGGCGCCTCGCTTCCGGAGCCTCCCGGAAGCGTGCCGCCCTCCCCCGCTGTCCACCCGCTAGCACTGCGTCCGAGGGCTCTGCCCTCAGGTGAACTGCCAGCGCCAGGTGCGCACGTCGGCGGGGTCCGCCAGCTCCAGCTCGAAGGACAGCGTGTCGAAGCGCTCGAACTCGCGCGGGTCCACGCGCAACAGCGTCATGCCCGCGTGGTTCTGTCCGCGCAGCGGCGACACGGTGAAGGACAGCTCGGCGTCGAAGGCCACCTTGTAGAAGAGGCAGAAGCCGTCCACGCGCCCCTCCTCCGACACGGGCCGCTCGTAGCGGACGCGGTGAGGCAGGCCATCCGCCGCCATGGACTCCAGGTCGAAGGCGAAGGCGGGCTCCGGGTCGCATAGCAGGTGGTCCACCTCGTACGAGCGGATGACGCGCGTGAAGTAGGACGGGTTCATCGCCTCGCGCAGCGTCTGCAGGCAGCTGTAGTCCACCGTGGGGAAGCGCTGGCTCCAGATGAAGGGGATGCAGGCCTCGTCCCGCAGCTGCACCGGCTCCACGAAGACCTCGAAGCGGTTGGGGAGGATCCGGCCTCCCGGCTTCAGCACCCGGGTGCGCAAGTCGAGCATCCTCGGCACCAGCCCGGCGTCGAAGAGGGCGTCTCCCAGCAGCTCGTGCAGCAGCACGTCCACCTTCTCCTGTGGCTGGTACTGCCACGGGTGCGCGCGCACGAAGTCGATGTGCTCCAGGCCATTGCGCCGGGCCACCCACTGCGCCGTGTCCAGCAGCCGCGTGCCGTCCACCGCATACAGCTTCTTCGGGTGGCGGCTGGCCGCCATGAAGGTGCGCAGCCCCGAGCCGCTGCACGCGTCCATCACCACCTGCCCGGGCCGCACGTAGCGCTCACACGCCTTCTGCCACGCGTCGACCCGCTCCGGGTCCGCGAACGCGTGGTCCTGCGGCGCGGGACTGGACAGCAGCAGGCTGTCGGGCACCACGTTGCGCAGCGGCAGCTGTGAAACCAGTGGAAGGTGGCTCAGGCGTGAGCGCAGGTCCATCAACGCCTGTCGAGGCAGGTCGAGCAGATTCGGCATGGCATCCCCCCGGATGCTTGGATGTGTCGAGCCACAAACCCGGCCCTGAGCGTGGCACCGGGATTTCCTACGATGCGGGGCTTTCAGATTCACGCCAATCCAGCGGGGGGACAGGGTCACTGTCCCCGGCTGAACAGGCTTCGTGCCGGGTTTGCAACGGCGTCAGGGGTTGCCCGGACCCCGCAGCTTCGTGGCGAAGGCCAGCAGCCGCTCGCGCGCCTGGAGCAGCTTCTCACGGGGAATGGAGAACACCGCGCGCACCCGCTCCGGGTCTCCGCACCAGGGTCCGCCATTGAGCACCACGTGGGTGTGCTCATAGATGATGCGGGGCAGGTTGTCCGGCGTGAGCGTCTCGCCATCCACCTGGCGGCCCAGCCAGGGCGACACGCGGGGCGCCAGGAAGAGTCCTCCCGCGTCACCGGCATCCGAGCGCCCGTCGCCGGGCAGCGCCTCCGCCAGCAGCTCGCGCTTCTCCGCCAGCTCGCGCCGCATCTTCGTCAGGAAGGAGCGCAGCGCGCGGTGCCGCGCCGGGTAGAGGCGCTGGCCGTCCGGCGTGCGCGCATAGCCCGCATACAGGTAGGCCGCCGCGCGCGCCGTCATGAGGTGCAGCACGCCCGGGCCGCTGTCGCGCACCGCCGAGGCCAGCGCCCTGTCCCGCGTGGCCAGCCAGCCCACGCGCAGCCCGCCCGCGGCGAACTCCTTGGACAGCCCGCCCAAAAGCACCGTGCGCGCGCCCACGCCAGGCACCGCGCCCTCCAGCGTCACCGGGCTGGGCACTGTCTCCGCCGTGGGGCTGGTGAGGTTGACCAGCCCGAAGATTTCGTCCGACACCAGCAGGCAGCGCTGCTCCACCACGTAGGTGGCCAGCGCCACCAGCTCCTCGTGGGACAGGTAGATGCCCGTGGGGTTGGAGGGCTGCGACACGACGACGGCGTCCGGAGCGCCCAGCCCCTGGGCCCGCCGCGCGAGCAGCGCGGACAGCGGGCCCTGCTCCACCTCGCACCCGGCGGACACGAAGGTGGGCGGCAGCACGCCGTAGCAGGGCGTGGTGAGGAAGACGCGGGGCGCGCGGCCCAGCCGCCGGCGCAGGGCCACGCCCAGGTGGTGGATGAGGGGCCACACGCCGGGCGCTACCACCAGGTCCTCGGGCGCGTAGCGCGCGGCGCGCGTCTCCAGCAGGAAGGCCGCCACCGCCTCCGCCAGCCCCGTCTGCGTGCCCGAGTCGCGCGGCGCGGTGCCCGCGGCGATGAGCCCCTCCACCAGCGGCGCGGGCAGCGGGCCCTCGTTCTCCCCGTAGTCCAGCCGCACCAGCTCCGCGTCGTCCTCGTGGAAGACCTTCGGCGCGAAGGCGGGGAAGCCGGCCAGCTGCGCGATTCGCTTCGAGCGGGGCAGCGCCACCACCGGGGCCCGCCGTGACGCGGGCGCCGCGGCTTCCGCGAAGGAGATGCGGAACGACAGCAGGTCCGCGAAGGTGCGCTCGTAGAACCACTGCGCCAGCGTGCTGATGCGCGAGTACGTCACCTCCGCGGCCACTTCCAGGTCCGCGCGCAGCGGCTCCGGCACGGGGAGCAGCAGCGTCAGCTCCAGGTCCGGCCACACCGCGTTCTTGATGAGGCCGTAGAGCACCACCAGGTTGGGCGAGTACGGCTCGCGCGCCAGGAACTCGAACAGCGTGAGCGGCTCCACCTCGCCGGTGATGTTGAAGAAGGCGCTCTCGTCCAGCACCACCCAGATGCCGCGCCGCGCCGCCTCCGCGATGATGTCGCGCAGCACCGCCAGGTTGGTGCGCTCGTTCTTCTCCACCGTGAGCAGCACCATCTTCACGTCGAAGGCCGTCAGGAGCCGGCGCAGCTCCTCCAGCGTGGTGTGCGTCACCGTGGCGCGCACGCCCGCCTTCTCCAGCGCCCGCGCATATAAAGGATGCAGGTTGCGCGACACCAGCACCTCGTCGCCCGCGTCGCACGTGGCCATCAGCAGCGAGTACACGGCCTGCTCGCGCTCGGGCGCGACGAACAGCTCCTGCTCCGCCAGCCGCAGCCCGAAGTACCGGTCCAGGTAGCGCACCACCCGGCCGCGGAAGGACGCGTCGCCCGCCTCGTGCGCGTACGGCATCAGCGGCCCGCGCGCCAGCCGTCCCGCCAGCTCCGCCACGAAGCCGAGCTGCTCGCCCGACGCCGCGCCCAGATCCAGCTCCTCCTGGAGCGACGCCGCGCCCAGCTCTCGCAGCGCCGCGCGCAGGGCCAGCGTCTCGCGAGGCCGCGCCAGGTGTGCCTCCCACACCGCCACCTCGTGCCACACCGGGTGGCCCGCCTGCAGCCACCCCAGCGCCGTGGCCGCGCGCAGCGGCTCCGGGCTGCGCGCCTCCATGAAGAACTCGAACTCGCGGCCGGTGCGCTGCTCCAGCGCCACCAGCGGGCGGATGTCCGTGTCCGCCGCCTGCATCACCCGCCGCGCCACCCGCACCCGCGTGGTGAAGCCGCGCCGCGTGAGCATGCGCTCGATGATGGGGCGCCCCGGCCGGCCCGCGAGGTTGAGCAAGAGCCGCCCGCCCGGCGCCAGCCGCTCCGGGGCCTCGTCCAGCAGCCGCGCGATGAGCCCCAGGCCGAAGTGGTCCTCATAGACGTTCTGCAGCGTGGTGTAGTTGGACAGGTCGTACAGCGCCTGCTCGTCCGCCTGCGACAGCTCCACCGGCGGCTCCTCGCCCCGGAGGACCTGGGGAATGCAGCCCACCACGAAGTCCCACGGGGCATCCGAAGGTATGCCGCGCAACAGGTCGCTCTCCCCGAAGGACAGCCGCGACACCAGCGCCTCATCCCCGTTGAGCCACGCGTTGCAGCGCGCCACCACCGGCGAGTGTGGGTTGAGGTCCGCGCCGTGCACCTGCGCCAGCCGGGTGAACTTCGCCAGCGCGATGCAAATCCAGCCCGAGCCCGCGCCCACCTCCACGAGCCGCTTCCCTGCGTACTCGTCCAGCGGCACGCTCAGCAGGCCCTCCATGAAGGTGTAGGCCCACGCCTCGGGAGCGAAGATGGAGGGCAGCAGCAGCAGCTCCAGCCGCTCCTGCGACGCGCCCACCGCCACCGTCACCGTCACCAGCCGCAGCGGCGCCGTCTCCGGCTGGTTGCGGGCCGCCTCCGCCAGCGCGCGAAGCTCTGCCAGTGCGCGGGGACGACGCTCCGCGTGCGACAGGTCCTCCGACAGCACGCGCAGCAGGTGGAAGGCCTCTCGGGGTGAGGTGGGGTAGGTGGACATGGCGCGCGGACTGTCCCGGGCCCCCGTCCCCCTGTCAACGGATGCGGGGTGGCGCCCGCACGCAACCCATTGGCGCCTTGGTGCGAGTCAAGGAATCGGCGACTGGCCGTAATTAGATGCGTGAGGTCAGAAGGCTGGGACTCACGGAGATGCATCGATGTCGCTCATGCCTGTGGACGGACCCCGTAGTGGAGAGGGGGCAGTGATGGAGATGAATGTCTGGAGCTTGGGGGAAGCTCGCCCGCCAGTCGCGCGGACCATGACGCACAGGGTCTCTCGGGACCCCGCGCGAACGCGGTGGGAGGCACAGCCGTGGAAGCGTCAGCTTCGCAACCCGGAGGAGTACGAGAATCCGGTGTCACGCGGCGCGCTGGTGCAGGCGCTGGTGGCGGAGGGGCTGATGGTGGACGCGGAGCTGGCGCGCTTCGCGGGAGCAGCGGAAGACCGGGACTGCATCAGCATCGCGCAGGTGGTGCGCTTCGCCGACACGGTGGCGCTGCGCATGGTGCTGGCGCGAACGGATGACCAGGTGCTGCAGCTCGCGCACCTGCGCCGCAACGCCGAGGAGCTGGCGGGGCGGATGATTGATTGGGCCAACGCCGGCCGCCTGTAGCTCGGGTAGCGGGTGTGCCCTGTGAGGAGAGCGGTAATGGTGAGGGCAGCCCGTCCACGACAGCCGCGCCGTGAAGTCCCGGCGCGTTCCACGAAGCCCATTGGCCCCCGGGGCGTCCGGCTGCAAGCCGCCGTCCCGGGCGCTCCCCGGCGTCAGGCCCCGCGCCGCACGCCGCCGTATGCCCCGGGAGGCAGGCCGGGCGGACTGGCGCCGCCCCGCTGGCTCCCGTAGCGCGGGCCAACAGTCCTCTCTCGGACGGCCGACACTCCGGGCCACCCTGCTGGCGCGTCTTCCTTGACAGGGGCGGAGCCCGGCTGTTCTCACGGAGGGCATGTTCTCCTCGCTCGTCCTGGCGGCCACCCTGGCCGCGACTCCCGCCCCCCGCTCCGCCGCGTCGGCCCAGACTGTCGTCCATGTCCCGAAGCTGGATGCCATGGCGGGGCTGACGGCCTTCCTCGAGCGTGCGGGCACCCACGCGGCGCTGCTGCGGCCCTCGGCCTGGCGCACGGAGCTGCACCCCTTCCTCGTGCTGGACCCCACGAAGCCCGAGTCGCTCTCCGCCTTCGGCCTGGACCCGGCGGGCCCCGCCACGGTGTCGCTGCGCGCGGATGGCCGCGTCTCCTGCATGCGCGTGAAGGACACGAAGGTCTTCCAGGAGAAGGCGGCGGAGGCGATGACGGCCGCCGGTGGCGAGGAGGCGAAGCCCACCACTTCCAAGGGCGTGACGTCGGTGAGCGCGAAGCGCGCGGCGGGCGGCGTCATGGGCTACGCGCTGAAGGGGCAGGAGGTGTGCTCGTTCGGCGCCACCGACGAGGGCGGCGGCGCGCTCCTCAAGGAGTCGGTGAAGCTGGTGGGCAAGGCGCCCGCGGCGGACGCGCGGCTGGGCAAGGTGGCGGGCGTGGCGTACCTCGCGTCGGGCGGGACGGTGGTGGGGCTGGATGGCTCGGGCAGCGCGCTGAAGGTGGAGGGCACCGCGCTGAAGCTGCCGCTGCCGCCCTTCCAGGCGCGCGGCACCAGCCCCTACGGGACGATGAAACCCGAGGGCATGCTCTTCTCGCGCGTGTCGGTGACGCCCGCGGGCGTACAGCAGGCGGTGGGCTCGCTGCGCTCCACCATCCAGGCGGTGTGCCCGGACTGCCCGAAGGAGCAGGTGCGCACCGTGGCGGACACGGTGGCGAAGCAGCTCACCGGCAACATGCTGGTGAACATGGACAACGTGCAGGTGCGCGGCTCGCTGCGCGCCCCCGAGGCGCGCTTCTTCGCCGTGCGCCAGGCGCTGGCCGCGGAGGTGACGGACGCGGCGGCGGTGAAGTCCGCGCTGGCGCCGCTGGGCAACTTCCCGGGCGCGAAGACGCTCGCGGACGGCTGGGTGCTGGCGGTGAAGGGCGGCAACGTCTTCGTCCGGCTGAAGGGCAAGCAGCTGGTGGTGGGCAATGACGAGGCGGTGACGCAGGCCACGGTGGCGGCGCTGCCGGAGACGGGCGCGAAGCTGGAGCGCGCGGCGGACTTCTCGCTGGACCCGAAGCGCTTCGCGCGGGGGCTGGACCAGGTGTCGCTGGCGGACGTGCTCGCCGACGAGCAGCTCGCCGCCCTCTTCGCCGTCAGCTCGGAGCTGGGCCCGCTGCTGGAGCGCAGCGAGCGCATCACCGGGTGGATGGACAGCGCCCCCGGCGGCGCGCACCGCTTCTCCATGACGTGGCTGCTGCCGGAGGCGAAGTAGCTCCGGCTCTCAGGCCGGCCGCTCCTGCCGCCAGCCGCGCCGCGCCGCGCGCTCGTTGCGCTCCGTGCGCTCCTGGTACAGCGCCAGGCCGCGCTGCACGTCACTCAGGTCCAGGGTGCCCGCCAGCGTCCCATCCGCCGCCACCACGGCGAGCTGGGGCACCTCGTGCTCGGCCATGCGCCGCAGGGCGGTCCACGCGTTCTCGTCCACGCCCACCACCGCCGCCGGGCGCATCAGCTCGCGCGGGGTGAAGGTGGCGCGCTCCTCTTCGGGCACCTCGCGCACCGGCTCCAGCCACAGCCAGCCCACGGGCCGGCCGCCCTCCGTCACCGGCAGCACCACCTTCTTCTCGCGCCGCAGCGCCCACATCGCCTCCCACAGCGACGCCGCCACGTCCACGCCCACCAGCCCCGGCGTCATCAGCAACGACACCGGCACGCGCTCCAGCGTGGCCTTCATCCGCACCTGCCGCGCCTCTCCCTCCGCGCCCGCGTAGATGAACACCGCGATGACCACCAGGAACGGGTTGAGCACCAGCGCGCCATAGAGCCCGAAGAGCACCGCCATGCCCCGGCCCAGGCCCGACGCCACCCGCGTCGCGCGCACCGGCCCCAGCCGGCCCGTCAGCGCCGCGCGGACGATGCGCCCTCCATCCATGGGGAAGGCGGGCAGCAGGTTGAACACGCCCAGGAACATGTTGAGGCTGGCCAGGTAGAAGCACGCGAACTGGAGGTTGAACGAGCGCGTGTCCTGCAGCAGCACTGTCACGCCGCCGAACACCACGGCCAGGAAGATGCTGGTGAGCGGCCCCACCAGCGCCATCAGCGCCTCGTCCTTCGGCCTGGGTGGCGCCTCCGTCAGCTCCGACACGCCGCCCACCATCATCAGCGTAATCGCGCGCACCCGGCCGCCGCGCCACAGCGCGTACACGGTGTGCGCCAGCTCGTGGACCAGCACCGAGGCGAACAGGCCCACCGCCACACCCAGCCCCCACAGTGCGGGCGAGCCGAGCAGCCGCTCCGGCGGCACCTCCGCCATCCGTGCCGCCTCTCGGAAGGCCCCGCCGAACATGAAGGCCAGCACCGGCAGGATGAGCAACAGCGTGAAGTGGACGCGGATGGGAATGCCGCGGAACGAGCCCACCTGCAACGAACCCTTCGCAGCGCGCATGGCGGCCCTCCGAGTCTCAACGTCCGTCCCTGACACCGGATGCGCACGGGCCCGGGGGAGACCCGTTCGGCTGCCCGGTCCCTGAGTGTCCGCTCCCGGGCGCTCGGGATGTCCGCTCGCGAGCACCGCGCCTCCCGCCCGTCCCGCTCCCACCGGCCCCCGCGCGTACCCTGTGGCACCCCACGACTTCCTCCGGAGGCGGCATGCCGAACCCAGTCGCGTATGCGCGGACGGCATGGCGGATGGTGCGCGTGCTCAGGGACCCGACGCAGCTCCAGGACATCCTGGACCTGGCCGGCGTCCTGGCGCCCCCCATCGCCATGCGGCGGCTGGTGGAGCGGCTGATGCAGCACGCCCCCGCGGCCCAGGCCTTCATCGAACGCCCGCGCCTGGGCCTGCTCCACCTGGCGTCGCTGCGCACCCTCCCCGAGGGCACCCTGGGCCGCGCCTTCGCGGACCACCTGGTGGAGAACGGCCTGGACCCGGACGCCCTGCCCTACCTGGAGGCCCACACGGACGAGGAGTACGTGCGGGCCCACATGCTGGAGTCCCACGACATCTGGCACGTGCTCACCGGCTTCCACACGGACGTGGCCGGAGAGCTGGGCATCCAGGCCTTCAGCCTGGCCCAGGTGGGCAGCCCCTTCGCGCTGGGCATCCTCGCCGGGGGGCTGACCAACACCCTCCTCTATGCCTTCTCCGAGCGGGACGTGCGCATGCGCGCCATCGTCCGGGGATGGCTGCTGGGCCGGCGCGCCCGGCTCCTCTTCGGCGCGCCCTGGCGACAGATGTGGGAGCGCCCCCTGGCCGAGGTGCGTCAACACTACGGCCTGGACCTGGCCGCCGTGGAGGCGGTGCTTCCGGGAGGCGCGCACCCCGCCCAATCGTGCTAGAGGGGCGCCCATGGACGAGACCTCCGAGAACCCCCTGCGCACACGACTCCAGCAGATGGAGAAGCAGGCCGAGCTGGGCGGCGGCGCGGACCGCATCGCCAAGCAGCACGAGGCCGGCAAGCTCACCGCCCGCGAGCGCATCGACCTGCTGCTCGACCCGGGCTCCTTCTGCGAGCTGGACAAGTTCGTCACCCACCGCTCGCACGACTTCGGCATGGGCGACAAGAAGATATTGGGCGACGGCGTCGTCACCGGCTACGGCACGGTGGAGGGCCGCCAGGTCTTCGTCTTCGCCCAGGACTTCACCGTCTTCGGCGGCTCGCTGTCCGGCGCCTATGCCCAGAAGATCTGCAAGATCATGGACATGGCCACCCGCGTGGGCGCGCCCGTCATCGGGCTGAACGACTCGGGCGGCGCGCGCATCCAGGAGGGCGTGGAGAGCCTCGCCGGCTACGCGGACATCTTCCTGCGCAACACGCTGGCGTCCGGCGTCGTCCCCCAGATTTCGCTCATCATGGGCCCGTGCGCGGGCGGCGCGGTGTACTCGCCGGCGATTACGGACTTCATCATGATGGTGAAGGACACCTCCTACATGTTCATCACCGGCCCGGACGTCATCAAGACGGTGACGCACGAGGAGGTGACGAAGGAGGCGCTGGGCGGCGCGCTCACCCACAACCAGAAGTCCGGCGTGGCGCACTTCGCGGCGGAGAACGAGCAGGCCGCGATCCTGATGACGCGCGAGCTCTTGTCCTTCCTGCCCTCCAACAACCAGGAGGACCCGCCCGTCCAGCCGAATGACGACGACCCGTTCCGGGCCGAGGCGCTGCTCAAGGACATCGTCCCGAGCAACCCCAACAAGCCCTACGACATCAAGGAAGTCATCAAGGCCGTCGTCGACAACAAGCACTTCTTCGAGGTGCAGGACCAGTTCGCGAAGAACATCGTCGTCGGCTTCGCGCGCATGAACGGGCGCAGCGTGGGCATCGTCGCCAACCAGCCCGCGGTGCTGGCTGGTGTGCTGGACATCGACGCGAGCGTGAAGGCCGCGCGCTTCGTGCGCTTCTGCGACTGCTTCAACATCCCGCTCATCACCTTCGTGGACGTGCCCGGCTTCCTGCCCGGCACCTCGCAGGAGTGGGGCGGCATCATCACCCACGGCGCCAAGCTGCTGTACGCCTACGCCGAGGCCACCGTCCCCAAAATCACCCTCATCACCCGCAAGGCCTACGGCGGCGCCTACGACGTCATGGCGTCCAAGCACATCCGCGCGGACATCAACTACGCCTGGCCCACCGCCGAAATCGCCGTCATGGGCCCCGAGGGCGCGGTGAACATCATCTTCCGCAACGAGCTGCAGAAGGCCCCGGACGCCGCGGCCGAGCGCGCGAAGCTGACGGCCGAGTACCGGGAGAAGTTCGCCAACCCCTTCAAGGCGGCCGAGCTCGGCTACATCGACGAGGTCATCCGCCCCGAGGACACGCGCTCGCGCATCATCCGCGCGCTGGAGATGCTGAAGGACAAGCGCCAGGAGAACCTGCCGCGCAAGCACGGCAACATCCCCCTGTAGCCCTCTTCCCTATGGGGAGCGAGCGAGCTGCCCTGGCAGCAGGGCAGGCAGGCACGCGCCATCCTGGAAATTTGAGGGTGGCGCACGGGCTTTCAGGTTGCCAGGAAAGGAACCCCATTTGTCCCACCGCCGACTCATCCTCTTTCTCTCCGACGTTGAAGGTAACCTCACCGCACTGCGCCAGACGTTGAAGCGCGTCTGTGAGGCGGTGGAGCTCCCCACGCCAGAAATCAAGTGGGTCGAGGCGCCACCGGAGGGTCTCGCCGAGGCGGGCTGGCACGCCGCCGAGCTGGAGCTGCCCCCCGCCCCGGGGCGCAAGGCCCGCAAGTCCGAGCAGCCCTTCCTGGAGGAGCAGCTGGACGCCATGACGCAGGCGCTCGCGCAAGACTTCCGCGACCGCGCCCTGGGCGTCTTCGTGGACCGGGAGCACAGCTATGCGCGCACGTGTGTGAGTGGCCCGGGCCGTCCTTCCAAGGCCGTGGAGGGCGAGGTGCTGGACGTCATCCGCCAGGCCGCGCGCTGGCTGGACGTGGAGACGGGCATGCTGGCCAAGCTGTTTGGCGGCGGCAACGCGGCGCGCAACCTGCTGGCCGCGGCGGTGGACTTCGGCAACGAGCCGGGCGCCGCCAAGCCGCCCGTCCCGCCCGAGCCGGACGAGGATGACCGGTTCGTGGAGGCCAAGCTGGCGCAGGCCAAGCTCTACATGGAGCAGTACCGGAGCAACCGGAAGTAGGGGCGCGAAATCCGGGGCGCCTCGTGCTAGAGGGGCGCCCATGCCCAAGATCCGCAAAGTGCTCGTCGCCAACCGCGGCGAGATCGCCATCCGGGTGATGCGCACCTGCAAGGAACTCGGCATCGCCACGGTGGCGGTGTACTCGGAGGCTGACCGCTCCGCCCTGCACGTGCGCACGGCCGACCAGGCGTACTTCGTGGGGCCCCCGCCCTCGCGTGAGAGCTACCTGGTGCAGCAGCGCATCATCGACGCCGCGAAGCAGGCCGGCGCGGATGCCATCCACCCCGGCTACGGCTTCCTCTCGGAGAATGCCTCCTTCGTCCGCGCCTGCGAGGCCGCCGGCATCACCTTCATCGGCCCGCCCGCCTCCGCCATGGACGCCATGGGCGAGAAGACCCGCGCCCGCGCGAACATGACCAAGGCCGGCGTGCCCGTCGTCCCCGGCAGCACCGAGCCCTTCGCCTCCCAGGACGAGGCGCGCGCCTACGCCGTGAAGATTGGCTTCCCCGTCATGCTCAAGGCCGCCGGCGGTGGCGGCGGCAAGGGCATGCGCCGCGTGGGCCATGTCGACGAGTTCGACTCCTCGTGGCGCGCCGCCAAGAGCGAGGCGATGAACGCCTTCGGCAACGACGCCGTCTACATCGAGAAGTACCTGGAGAAGCCCCACCACGTGGAGATTCAGGTGTTCGCCGACCAGTACGGCAACACCATCCACCTGAACGAGCGCGAGTGCTCGGCGCAGCGCCGCCACCAGAAGGTGGTGGAGGAGACGCCCAGCCCCATCCTCACGCCGGAGCTGCGGGCGAAGATGGGCGAGGTCGCCGTCAAGGCGGCCAAGGCCGTCAACTACGTGGGCGCCGGGACGGTGGAGTTCCTGGTGGACGTGCACCGCAACTTCTACTTCCTGGAGATGAACACCCGCCTCCAGGTGGAGCACCCGGTGACGGAGTGGGTGACGGGGCTGGACCTCGTCGCCATGCAGATAAAGGCCGCCGAGGGAGAGAAGCTCGCCCTCACCCAGGCCCCCGAGCCGCGCGGCCACTCCATCGAAGTGCGCGTCTACGCGGAGGACCCGTCGCGCAACTTCATGCCCAGCCCCGGGAAGATTACGTACCTGCGCGTGCCGGGCGGGCCCAACGTCCGTGACGACTCGGGCGTGTTCCCCGGCTACACGGTGCCCAACTTCTACGACCCGATGATCTCCAAGCTGTCCGTGTGGGCCCCCACGCGGCGCGAGGCGATTGCGCGGACGCAGCGGGCGCTGTCCGAGTACGTGGTGAAGGGCATCACCACCAACATCCGCTACCTGAAGGCGATTCTCGCGCACCCCGAGTTCATCGGGGGCGACTACGACACCAGCTTCCTCACGCGCGAGCACGAGACGCTGCTGGGCGCGGAGGACCCGAAGCTGAGCGAGATGGCGCTGCTGGCCAGCGTGGTGCACGCGTACCAGCGCGACCAGAAGCGCGCGAAGACGCTGCCCCAGGGCGCTGGCCAGGGCGGCGGCAATGGCCGTCCGTCCCCGTGGAAGCTGGCGCTGAGCACGCGCCGCCGCTAACCCCTTCCCTTCGAGCTCGGAAAGACTTCCATGCGTTACTTCACGAAGCAGCAGGGCCAGAAGGAAGCGGTGCCGGTGGACCTGGAGCCGCTGGGCAATGACCGCTACAAGCTGACGGTCAACGGCGTGACGCACCAGGTGGACGCCATCATGCTGGAGCACGGCACGATGACCATGCTCGTGGACGGCCAGTCCTACAGCGTCGAGTTCGAGGAGAACGGCGACGAGGTGGGCGTGATGCTGCGCGGGCAGGTGAACCGCATCGACGTGGCGGACGAGCGCCGGCTGCGGCTGCGCGCGGGCAACGCCGCCTTCTCCGTGGAGGGCAAGCAGCTCGTCACCGCCCCCATGCCGGGCAAGGTGGTCAAGGTCCTGGTGAAGGTGGGCGACGAGGTGAAGGAGGGCCAGGGGCTCGTCGTGGTGGAAGCCATGAAGATGGAGAACGAGCTCAAGAGCCCCAAGGCCGGCAAGGTGACCGAGCTGTTCGCCAGGGAAGGCACCGCCGTGGAGAACAACGCGAAGCTGGTGGTGGTGGAGTAGCAAGCCTCCTGCCAGGCCCTCCCGCGCACGCTCGCTGGAGGGCCGTGGTCACCACTCAACCGTTCGCCCAGGTCCCCACATGACATGGGGCCGTGACTCGTGGTTCGGTCGGCCCGCCAGTCCGTTGCCGGGTCATCTGGGATGCATGAGTCCTCCGAACAAGCGTTGAAGCAGCTGCGGCTGCGGCAGTTCCTCACCTGGATGCTGCCCGTCGCGGTGGGCTTCCTGCTCGTCTACACCGCGCTGGCCGTGGTGCTCCGCAGCGTGGCCTTCGCGGGTGGGGCGGTGGCCGTGCTGGTGTACGCGGTGGCGCTCGCCTGGGCCCGGCGGCTGGCCGGAAATGGACAGTCCGCGCGGGCCTCGTCCGTGAGCGGCCATGCGCTGCTGGTGATGATTGCCCTCGGGGCGCCGTTCCTGGGCTTCCTCTACGCGGCGCTGATGATGATTCCCATCGCCGGGGTGGCGCTGGTGCTGCCCTACCTGGAGCGGCCCGCCCTGGCCCGCTACATGGTCGCCGCCTTCGTGGTGGATGTCTGGGTGCTGGTGGTGGGCGGCCTCTTGCCGCCGCTCGTCGAGCAACCGCCCCTGCTGCTCCAGCGCGGGGTGCTCTTCCTCGCGGTGGTGGCCTGCGTGGGGCTGACGCTGCGGATGCTGTGGGTGGACTCCGCCCGGCTGCGGCTGAGCCTGGCCCTCGCCGAGGAGGCGCTGGCGGCCCGGGACGAGTTCCTCGCGGTGGCCAGCCACGAGCTGCGCACGCCGCTCACCCCGCTCGGACTCAAGCTGCAGGCGCTCCGGCGCGAGCTGACGGCGCAGCCCGCCCCGGAGCGGGGCCTGGCCCACTTGGACGTCGCCCAGCGGCAGGTGAAGAAGCTCGTGGAGCTGGTGGATGACCTGCTCGACGTGTCGCGCATCTCCGCGGGCCGGATGGAGCTGAGCCCCGCGCGGGTGGACTTCTCCTCGCTGGTCCGCGAGGCGGTGACGCGCTTCGAGCCGGAGGCGGCGCGCGTCAGGTGCCCGCTCGCGCTGGACGTGCCCGGGGCGATGCCGGGCCGGGTGGACCCGCGCCGGTTCGAGCAGGTGCTCGACAACCTGCTGTCCAACGCCCTGAAGTATGGCGCGGGCAAGCCCATCTCCGTGCGGCTGGAGCAGCGGGGCACGCACGCGCGGCTGACGGTGAGGGATGAGGGGATTGGCATTCCCGCCGAGTCGCTCGAGCGCATCTTCAACCGCTTCGAGCGGGCCGTGTCGAGCCGGCACTTCAGCGGCCTGGGGATGGGGCTCTACATCGTCCGGAGGATTGTCGAGGCGAGCGGAGGCACCGTCGCCGCGGCCAGCACGCCGGGCCTGGGCGCCACCTTCACCGTCGAGCTGCCCCTGGGCGGAGAGCTGGACGTCGCGGCCGAGGCCGAGTCGGCTCCCGCCAGCGCCGTGGCCCGCCCGCTCCGGTAGGCCGCATTCGTGCGCCTCCGGACGGCGCCGGCACCGCAAAGGTTCCGTGGCCTCGCGCAGGGCTGGTAGGGTCGCCGCCGCCATTGGCCCATCCCGGGCTCCCGAGGTCACACCGAATGGAGATGCTCTGCACCCTGCGCAGCGCCACGGAGGCGCAGCGCGCCGCCCTGCTCCGCGCGCCCGAGCGCCTGGAGGACTTCCTCGACGACGAGGAGGACTTCGGAGACGCGAAGGGCACGGCCTTCGTGGAGCTGGACATCGGCGAGGCGTGGCACGGGCTCCAGTATCTGCTGACGGGCACGCCCTGGGAGGGCGCCGCGCCGCTGGACTTCCTGGTGCGCGGGGGCGAGGACGTGGGCGACATCCCCTCCGACGAGGGCACCGCGCGCGTCTTCACGCCCGCGCAGGTGAAGGCCCTCTCCGCGGCGCTCCAGCAGGTGTCCGAGGCCACGCTGCGCCGCCGGTATGACCCGGCGAAGATGCAGGCGCAGGACATCTACCCCGGCACCTGGGAGGAGCCCGAGGAGGACGTGGACCTCCTGGAGGAGCTGGTCTCCTACTTCGAGGAGCTGCAGAAGTTCATGGCCACGGTGGCGAAGCGCGGGGACGCGCTGCTGGTGCACATCGGCTGACGGGGGGCGTCAGCCCGTCACCACGTCGTGGCCCAGCTTCAGCACCAGCGCCACCACCACGCCGAGCACCACCTTGCGCACCAGCGTGTCGCCGCCCTTCACCGCCAGGTGCGCGCCGATGTACGCGCCGGCGAACTGGGCGCCGGCCATGGGCAGCGCCACCTTCCACAGCACCACGCCCTTGAGGGCGAACAGCGCCACCGAGGCCAGGTTGGAGGCGAAGTTCACCACCTTGGCGTCCGCGGACGCGCGCGCCAGGCCGTGGCCCAGCAGCGTGGAGAAGGCGACGATGAGGAAGGTGCCCGTGCCCGGGCCGAAGAAGCCGTCATAGGTGCCGAGCCCCAGCGCGATGAGCGCGCCGATGGCCTGGGCCCGGGGGCGCGGCCCGGGCTCCGGCGCGTCGCTGGGGCGCGGGGACTTGCGGAAGGTGAGGAACACCGCCACGCCGATGAGCAGCACGAGCACCAGCGGCTTGAGCACCTCCGGCTTCACCAGCAGCACCAGCGCGGCGCCCGCGAGCGCCCCGACCAGCCCGAAGGGGAACGTCACCCGCGCCAGCTTCCCGTCCACCAGCCCCGCGCGGGAGAAGCGCACCAGCGCGGCGAGCGTGCCGAAGACGGACTGGCCCTTGTTGGTGCCCAGCGCGACGTGCGGTGGCAGGCCGGCCGTCAGCAGCGCGGGCAGGGTGATGAGCCCGCCGCCTCCGGCGATGGCGTCCACGATGCCCGCGGTCAGCGCCGCGAGGCAGAGCAGGATGAGGTGCAGCGTGCTGACGTCCACGTCCACGGGGGCCCACCTCCGCGCGGGCGGCGCCTGGGTACCACGCTGCGCGCGCTCCGTCGCGGTCGCCCGCTTGCGCAACCGGGCGCCTTGGGTGTCAATGGCGGCAGACGTCGCTTCTGCCCCCCTCGAGGTCCCCGTGCTCGCTTCCCTCGTCACCGTGCTGGCGCTCACGCTGGGGTCGGCCCCTCCGTCGCAGGACCCGTCCGCGCCCACCTGCCGCTCCCTGGATGGCCACGTGTCGTGCGGCTACGGGTGCAAGTCGGACGGGCAGCGGGTGCGGTGCGCGCAGACGCCCCAGGGCCACTGCCAGGTGGTGGACGGGCAGGCCGTGTGCTTCGACCCGCCGGCCTACGTCCAGAAGGCCTACGGCGCGGCGCTGCCGGCCCCCGAGTGCAAGAACATCGATGGGGTGGTGGCGTGTGGCTACAACTGCGCCACGCAGCCCGGCCGGGTGAAGTGCGCGAAGTCCCCGGCGGGAGTGTGCAAGGGGCGCGGTGGAGAGGTGGAGTGCTTCGACCCGCCGGCCGTGGTGTTCGCCGTGTATGGCAAGGACACGCCTCGCGCGGACTGCATCAGCAACGGGGTGCAGCTGACGTGTGGCTATGGCTGTGTGAATGCACCGGAGGGTGTGCGCTGTGCCCGGACGCCGGCGGGCGTGTGCAAGCTGGCGAGCGGCCGCATCACCTGCTTCGACCCGTCCCCGGCCGCGCTGTGTGCGTGGAAGCGCACGCTGCCCGCGCCCGAGTGCCGCAACAGCGAGACGGGTCCGGTGTGTGGCTATGCGTGTACCACCGCGTTCTCCAAGGCGGCCTGCGCCGCCACGCCCGCGGGGCTGTGCAAGGTGTTCGACACCGAGGTGTCCTGCTTCGACCCGCCGGCCGAGCAGCGGGCGGACGCGGCGTGCCTGTCCGCGCTGGGGCTGGCGGCGCTGGACGGAGTGATGCCCTGACGGGCAGTACGGGTCTGCCGCCCCGCCGTCTGCTTTGACCCTCGGGAGGACAGCGGTAGGGTTCCCTCTTCACGCAGTCGAACGGAGTCGAGCGGCGCATGGCGGAGGGTGAGGTCCGGCAGTATTGGGTCCGCAACGACAGGGGCACCATGTGGGGGCCCCTCACCCTGCCGACCATCGAACTGCTCATCGAGAGCGGCTCCATCAAGGGCAAGCTCCAGGTGTCCGAGGACGGGCTCAACTTCGCCTTCCCCTGGCGCTTCCCGGAAGCCGTCCGCGACGTCTTCCCCCGCACCCTCTGGGGTGATGGCGCGCCGGCGGACCTGACCTCCGGGCCCGGCGCCGTCAGCTCGCCTGGCCCCACGCCCGAGGCGACGCCTCATGCGGCGCAGGGGACGCCGACTCCGGGTGCGGCACCGATGGCGGGGCCCGGAACGCGGCCTCCCATGGGGCCGGGTGGAGCGCCGATGGCGGGACCTGGGACGCGTCCGCCCGTGGCTGCGGGAGCAACGCCGATGGCAGGCCCCGGCACCGCGCCGATGGCCGGACCGGGCACCCGGCCTCCCGGGGCGCCAGGAGGACCACCCATGGCGGGTCCGGGAACGAGGCCTCCCTCGGCACCTGGAGCAACGCCGATGGCGGGCCCTGGCACCGGACCGATGGCCGGTCCTGGCACCGCACCGATGGCTGGCCCGGGAACCCGTCCGCCCACGGG
This sequence comes from Pyxidicoccus xibeiensis, assembly GCF_024198175.1. NCBI lineage: Bacteria > Pseudomonadati > Myxococcota > Myxococcia > Myxococcales > Myxococcaceae > Pyxidicoccus > Pyxidicoccus xibeiensis. Next base: position 140,609 of record NZ_JAJVKV010000018.1, on the reverse strand, counting down.
GCCTGGAGCACCGTCGATGGCCGGACCCGGCGCCGCGCCGATGGCCGGAGCGGGCATGGCGCCGGGCATGGCTCCCACGGGCGGCCCCGCGACGCGCCCACCCGCTGGGCCGGGAGCGGCTCCGATGGCCGGACCGGGAACCCGTCCGCCCGTCGCGCCCGGAACACAGCCGGGCGTCGCCGCCTCCGCCACGCCGGGCACGATTCCTGGAGCCCCAGGCACGCCCCCCGGAGCGTCCTCTGGAGCACCCCAGGCAGCAAGGCCCGCCGCCGCACCGAATCCCGCCACTGCGCCGACGCCGCCACCGGCGACGCAGGCCCGTCCCGCCCAGCCACCGCCCGCCGCGAGCGCCGCGCCCGCTCCCGCGGTGGTGCCAGAGGACGCATCTCCCTTCGCGATGCCGTCGCAGGGACAGCTCGAGCAGCACTCGACCATCCGCCTCTACGGCCGCATCGCCGCCGGGGAGCAGACGGGGCTGCTCACGCTCACGCTCCCGGACCGCACCGTCCTCATCCACTTCCGCAAGGGCAACCCCGAGTTCGTCGACTCCTCGCACCCGGATGACGCGCTCGGCGTCTCCCTGATGGGAGCCCGGCTCCTCACGTCCGAGCAGCTCCAGCAGGCCGAGGCCGCGCGCGAGCGCTTCGGAGGAGAGCTGCTCTCCGCCCTCTTCGGACTGGGCCTGCTCCAGCCGGCCAGCGCCTTCACGCACCTGGCACAGCGCGCGGTCCTCATCCTGTCCCGAGGCCTGCGCGCCGAGTCCGGCACCTTCACCTTCGAGCCGCGCGACCTGCCCGGCCAGAAGGCGATGCCGCTGGGCAACCGCTGGGCGGTGCTGAGCGACACAGTGCGCCGGCTGCCGACCGGGGACCTCAAGCGCCGGCTGGCGTCGGTGCTCCAGTTGCCCATCATGAAGTCCGGTGGGCTGGTGGCCGCGAGCGAGCTGCGCCTCACGCCACATGAGGTCCGTGCGCTCGCCGTCATCGACGGGGTGCGCTCGGTGGCGCAGCTCCTGACCGACTTCCCCCAGGACGCCGACCACCTGCTGCGCATCTGCTTCCTGCTCAAGGAGCTGGACGCGGTGTCCTTCGCCGCGCCCGCGAGGGCGGTCGCAGTCGCGCCGCCGCCAGCGACCTCGGCCACGCCCCCACCCGCCGCCACGCCACCTTCCGCCGGGCAGCGCCCGCCCACGGCCCCCCAGGGCGCACCGGGAGCCGCGCCCCAGCGTCCGGGCACGCCCCCCACCGTCGGGCCCCCGCCTGCCGCGGGAGCACCTCGCCCCGCGGCAGCGCCGGCCTCGGCGCCTCACGCCGCCACGCCGGGCACAGCGCCCCACTCCACCGCGCCGGGCACAGCGCCCCACTCCACCGCGCCGGGAGCCGCGCCCCACTCCACCGCGCCGGGAGCAGCGACCCGTCCCGCCGCTCCAGGCACAGCGCCCCACTCCACCGCGCCGGGAGCCACGCCCCACGCCGCCGCTCCAGGCGCGACGCCCCGCCCTGCCGCACCGGGAGCCGCGCCCCACGCCGCCGCGTCGCCGGCCGCTCCAGGTGCCCCGGCCCGCCCCGCCACCGCGCCAATGGCCGGTCCTGGCGCGGCACCGCGCCCGCCCCCCGTCGTGGGGCCGAGCCCCGCCGGAGCCGCCGCCGCGGCACCCCGGCCCGCGGGCCCGAGCGCCACCGCGCCGCGTCCTCCCGGCGGTGCGCCTCCCGTCGTGGGCGCGGCCCCGCCTGCCCGCCCGGCGGCCCCGGCCGCCGCCGCCACGCCCGCGAATGCCCCGGGCGCGGAGGAGATTCCCGCGCTGCGCCAGCTCGCGATGGCGATGAAGCAGCAGAACCACTTCCAGCGGCTCGCGCTCACGGAGCAGACGAACTCGAGCGCGGTGAAGATTGCCTACTTCCGCCTGGCCAAGCTGTACCACCCTGACACGCTCCCGCAGGGCGCGCCCCCGGAGTTGGAGAAGCTGAAGGCCGAGGTGTTCGCGTACATCGGCGATGCGTACCGGATGCTCTCGGACGACAAGAGCCGCGCGGCCTACATCGAAGAGCTCAAGAGTGGCGGCGCCGGGGCAGAGGTGGACATCAACTCCATCCTCATGGCCGAGGAGCTGTTCCAGAAGTCCACCATCCTCGTGAAGGCCCGCAAGTTCCCCGAGGCCGTGAAGATGCTGGACGAGGCCATCAAGCTGAACGCGGAGGAGGCGGAGTTCTACGCGTGGCGGGGCTACGCGCGCTTCTTCACGGCGACGGACAAGAAGGCCGCCCAGCCCGAGGCGTTCCGCGAAATCATGAACGCCATCAAGCGCAACGAGCGCTGCGCCCCCGCGCACTACTTCCTGGGGGTGATTGCCAAGCTGAGTGGCGACGTCCCGGGCTCCCTGAAGCACTTCAAGCGGACCGTGGAGCTTCAGCCAGACCACATCGACGCGCAGCGGGAGATCCGCATGGCGTCCCAGAAGAAGTAGGGTGCGTCCCCCGCTCCCGGGTGATACCGGGGGTCCCCTGCCACGAATCATGAAGGAGTCGAGGAACGTGCCGCTCACCGGGAAGCAACGCCGCGCCCTGCGCGCGCTAGGACACCACCTGGAGCCGGTGGTCATCGTCGGGAACTCCGGCGTCACCGAAGGCGTCATCGCCGCGGTCGAGCAGGCCCTGAAGGACCACGAGCTCATCAAGATCAAGATCAACGAGGGCCCGGAGACGCGCCAGGAGGCCGCCGCGAAGGTGGCCGAGGGCACCCAGTCCGAGCTCGCCCAGCTCCTGGGCCGCACCGCGCTCCTGTTCAAGAAGCGCAAGGAGAAGTCGAAGTTCGAGAAGTTCTAGGGCCTGGGTAGAACGCACCACCGTCCTGCTGCACACGGAGTCATCCGACAAGGCAATGGCCCCGTCGGCGCCGCGAGCCAGCTTGCGGGGTGCATGCGCGCCCCCGCCCCCCTCGTCGTCCTCGTCCTGCTGCTCTCCACCCCGGGGCCCCTGGCCCTGGGACGGTCGCCGTCCGGGGAGCTCGCGGAGCCCTCGCACCTCGCGTCGGAGCCCCTGGACCTGCCGGACTGTGAGCAGGTGCCCGAGGCCTGCCTCCCGCGCGCCGCCCCGTCGGCCCGGGAGCTGGTGTACGCGTTCCTCGACGAGGGCACGCTGGCGGACGCGGACCTCATCCTCCAGGACCGCTGGCCGGTGCCGCGCTTCGAGCCCGTCCAGCTCTCCCCGTCGCTCACCTGGACGGAGGACCCCTTCAACGAGAAGTACTGGCGCTTCACCTTCTACGGCCTGAGGCCCACGCGGCACCTGCTGTGGGCGTGGCGGCAGACGGGCGACGTGCGCTACCGCGCCAAGCTGCTCCACGTGCTGGAGGGCTTCGCCCAGCGCGGACACCAGTCCGGGTTCGCCTGGGACAAGCACACCGCCGCCTTCCGGGCGATGGTGCTGGTGAACACGTACGTGAAGCTGCTCTCGGACCGGAGCCTCAAGGAGCCGCTGGCGGGCCGCCTGCGCCTGCGCATCCAGGAGCTGGGCGCCTTCCTGAGGGACCCCGAGAACTTCGAGGAGGACTACAACCACGGGCTCGCCCAGGCCGGGGCGCTGCTGCTCATCGCGGAGAACTTCCCCGGCTTCGACGCCTCGCCCGAGTGGCGCGCCACCGCGGTGGCGCGGCTGGACCTGCTGCTGGACAAGGTGCTCGACGCGGATGGCGTGGAGGTGGAGCAGTCGCCCTTCTACCACTTCTACTTCCTGACGGGCTTCTGGCAGCTCTACCACTGGGCCCAGATGCACGGCGTGGCGCTGTCCGCCAACGCCGAGCCGCGCATCCGGCAGATGCTCCGCTACGCCACGCACATCGTCCTGCCGGACGGGGACATCCCGATGATTGGCTCCAGCGTGGAGCGCAACATCCGCAGGTCGCAGGACACGCCGCTGTTCCAGCAGATGGCGGCCATCGACCCGCGCTTCGCCTACGTCCTCTCCGCGGGCGCCGCGGGCACGCCGCCGCTGGAGACGCGCGTGCTCTTCCCGTCGTCGGGGCAGGCCGTGCTGCGCTCGAGCTTCGGCGCGGCGAAGAACTTCAAGATGCAGACGCACGTCATCTTCGACGTGGGCCCCTACCGCACCCTGCACAGCCACCTGGACGCGCTGGCGGTGCACCTGTACTCGGCGGGGCGCACGCTGCTGCCGGACTCGGGCCACTACACCAACGAGCCGGAGACGGAGGGCTATGACTACTTCCGCGGCACGCGCGCCCACAACACGGTGGTGGTGGACGGAGGGGACCAGCGAGAGGGCACCGCGAAGGCCGGCCTGTCCACTGGCGGCGTGGCCGGGGGCTGGGCGTACCAGTCAGGCTCGCACACGCTCTACGACGGGGTGCTGCACAAGCGCGCGGTGGCGCTGCTGCGGCAGGACCTGGTGCTCGTCCTGGACGACCTGAGCAGCGAGACGCCCCACGCGTATGACCAGACGTGGAACCTCTTCCCGGAGGCGGACCTCCAGGTGGACAAGCTTCGCGCGAAGGCCCTGGACCCCGTCTCCGGGAAGACGCTGCTCACCGTCCACCAGCTCCTGTCGGCCAGCAGCATGCTCGTGTCGGTCCGCAAGGGGCACACGGTGCCGCTGGAGGGCTGGCACTCCGCCCGGTTCGAGCAGAAGGTGCCGGGCTTCACGCTGCGCTGGCGGAAGGTGTCGAAGCGCACGCAGTTCGCCACGCTGCTCGCGTCGGGCGCGTTCGCGGAGGCCGGCGCCCTGCCGGCGGTGGCGGAGCGGACGCCGCAGGGCTACGTGGCGACGGTGTGCATCCCGGACGGCAGGGGCTTCCGGCTCACCGTGGTGGACCTGGCGGGCCCGGGGGAGCGGGCCACGCTGGAGACGCTGGCCGCGTGTCCCCTCCCCGCCCCCTGAGCCGCTGGAATGGAGGTTCCATTCCGCTCAGCGGCCGGTGAAGCGGGCCTCCCGGCGCTCGATGAAGGACTGCACGCCCTCGGCCGCGTCCTCCGTGCCGACCAGCTCCAGCAGCCGGGGCAGCAGGGCCTTCGCGGCGGCCTCGGGGCCCTCGTGCAGCGTCTGCCGGGCGGAGGCGAGCGTGGCCTGCACGCCCAGGGGCGCCTGCTTCGCCACCGTCTCCGCCAGCTTGAGGGCGCGCTCCAACTGCTGCCCCTTCGGGACGACCTCCTGCACCAGCCCGAGCCGGTGCGCCTCGCGCGCGTCGAACTCGTCGCCGGTGAGCAGCCAGCGCATGGCGTTGCCCCAGCCGGCCACCTGCGGGAAGCGCAGCGTGGCGCCGCCGAAGGGGAAGATGCCGCGCTTGACTTCAATCTGCCCGAAGCGCGCGTCCTCGGAGGCCACGGAGATGTCGGCGGCCAGCATCAGCTCGATGGAGAGCGTGAGGCACAGGCCCTGGACGGCGACGATGAGCGGCTTGGTGCGCAGCAGCCCGTGGGTGCCCCACGGGTCGACGGAGTCCTTCGGCGCGAGCCCCTCGCCCTGGGCGAGCGCAGGCGCCACGCTGGCCAGGTCCAGGCCGGCGGAGAAGTGGTCGCCCACGGCGAACACCACCATGCAGCGCACCTCGGGGTTCCGGTCCGCCTCCGTCATTGCCAGGGAGAAGGCGCGCAGCATGCCTACGTCGAAGGCATTGCGCTTCTCGGGACGGTTGATGCCGATGAGGGCGATGTGGCCGCGCACTTCCAGGGTGATGCGGGGGTCGGTCTGGCTCATGGACGGGCATCTTCACCCGTCCGGACGCGACCGGGCACGGCTTCGTGAACGAAGCGTTCAGCGCGTGAAGCCCGCCGTCCCCGCCGCCAGCTCCGCCGCGACGACCAGCCGCTCCAGCAGGGCGGGGCCGAAGTACTGCCGCATGGACTCGCCGCGCCGGTCCTTCACCAGCTCGGCCGTCTCCACGTAGCCCACGTACCCGTCCGCCAGCCCCAGCACGCCCGTGGCGCCGGTGCGCCGCAGCAGCTCCGCGCCGGCCCCTACCGTGGGCTCGCCCGGCACGGCCACCCACTCCAGCGGCCCGAGGGCCAGCGCGCCCACCTCCGCCACGCGCTGCGCGGAGCCGCACAGCAGGTTGTCCCCGGCCGCGCGCGTGAGCGACGGCACCAGCCGGGACGCATCCGGCCGGGGCATCGCCGCCTCCACGCGCGCCAGCGACAGCCTCACCGGTCCCTCCACGGGAGCCAGGGGCGCCTTGCCGGCCAGCGCCGCCAGCGCCTGGGCGAAGGCCGACACGCGCTCCAGCCCCTGCCCTTTCGAGAAGGACACCGACGCGTTGCCCACCGTCCCCTGCAACAACAGCGTCACGCCGCTGCCGTCCGCCTCGCGCAGCGAGCTGAGCCGGCCCGGGTAGTCCGGGTCCACGTACGCCCGCTGGCGAGGCACCATCGTGGGGTGCGCCGCGAAGACGAGCAGCTCTGCCACCGGCCCCGCCTGGCCGCGCAGCACCGCGCGGGTCAGCGTGCCATCCGGCGCCGCGCCACCGCTGCGGCTGTAGACGAAGCCCGGCTCGCGCGCCTGGCCGACCTCCAGCGTCACGTCGGTGAGCGCGGCGGTCGCCTGGGCCAGGGACTCGACGGCGGCCGCGGCGATGGCATCCACCGACTCCTGCCGGTAGCGGCCGGTACCCACGAGCTGCGCCACCAGCCGCGAGTCATACCCGCCCAGCGACGAGTGCGTGTGCGTGGCGACGACGAGCACGTCCTTCAGCCCGGCCGTGGCGGCGCGCGCGCGCACCCGGGCCACCAGCTCCTGGGTGACGGACAGCAGCTCCAGCGACACCAGCCCCACGCGCGTCCCGCCCACCTCCAGCACCACCGCGCGCGCGTGCAGCGGCGGGTCCGCCTGGCTCGCCTCGGGCCGGGGCGGCGAGTAGCCGGCCACCACCACCGGGAAGGGCGGCACGAGCGCCACCTTCGCCGCACCCGCGCGCAGCGGCCCCTCGTCACGCACCTGGGACACCACCACCGGCGCGCGCTCCGCCCAGACGCCACACCAGTTCCAGGACGCCAGCGAGTACGCCGCGCCCACGGTGAGCAGCATCAGGGGAATCAGGGAACGCCAGGGAACCCGTCTCAGGAAGGCCATGTGCGAGGCGCAGCGTATCTCCATGCGTCATGTATCGGGAGGACTGACTGCCCACATGAGACGACCCTGGCGGCGGGTGGAATACCCAGCAGAGGGGCATGCGTTCCTGTTCCGCTCGCAGCCTGAAAGGAGTAAGGCACCGCGCCATGTGCGGCATCTTCGGAATCGTGGGGCACGCCGAGGCCTCCAACCTGACGTACCTGGGCTTGCATGCCCTCCAGCACCGCGGCCAGGAGTCCGCTGGCATCGTCTCGTCTGACGGGCACGCCCTGCGTGCGCACCGGCAGATGGGGCTCGTCGCGGACATCTTCGACGCCCCGGTGATTGCCGGCCTGCCCGGGCAGGCGGCCATCGGGCACGTGCGCTACTCCACGGCCGGTGGCAGCGCGCTCAAGAACGCGCAGCCGCTCTTCGTGCAGTACGCGGGCGGCCAGTGCGCCATCGCGCACAACGGAAACCTGGTGAACGCGGCGGAGCTGAAGGAAGAGCTCGAGGCCGAGGGCGCCATCTTCCAGTCGGACGCGGACACGGAGGTCGTCATGCACCTCCTGGCGCGCTCCAAGCAGGCCACCTTCGAGCTGAAGCTCGTGGAGGCGCTGCGCAAGGTGAAGGGCGCGTACAGCATCCTGGTGCTCACGGAGAACAAGCTCGTCGCGGTGAGAGACCCGATGGGCATCCGCCCGCTGGTGCTGGGCAAGATGAAGGAAGGCGCCTACGTGCTCGCCAGCGAGACGACGGCGCTGGACCTCATCGAGGCGGACATCGTGCGCGAGCTGGAGCCGGGCGAGCTGCTCGTCATCGAGAACGGCGTCATGCGCACCAGCAGGCCCTTCGCGGAGCCGAAGCGGCTGGCCCAGTGCATCTTCGAGCACGTGTACTTCGCGCGGCCGGACTCCACGCTGTTCGGCAACAACGTGTACGAGGTGCGCAAGCGGCTGGGCAAGCAGCTGGCCATCGAGCAGCCCGCCGAGGCGGACCTGGTCATCGCGGTGCCGGACTCCGGCGTGGCGGCGGCCATCGGCTACTCGCAGCAGAGCGGGATTCCGTACGACGTGGGCCTCATCCGCAGCCACTACGTGGGCCGCACCTTCATCGAGCCGCAGCAGTCCATCCGTCACTTCGGCGTGAAGCTGAAGCTGTCGGCGGTGCGGCAGGTGCTCAAGGGCAAGCGCGTGGTGGTGGTGGACGACTCCATCGTCCGTGGCACCACCAGCCGCAAGATCGTGAAGATGATCAAGGCCGCGGGCGCGGTGGAGGTGCACCTGCGCATCTCCTCGCCGCCGACGAAGTGGCCCTGCTACTACGGCATCGACACGCCGAGCCGCACCGAGCTCATCGCCGCCAGCCACTCCACCGACGAGATTGCGAAGTACGTCACGGCGGACTCGCTCGGCTACATCTCGCTGGAGGGCCTGGGCGCGGCGGTGGGAGACCCCAAGCGCGACCGGTTCTGCACCGCGTGCTTCTCCGGCCAGTACCTCGTCGGCGAGCTGACCCCGCCCATGGCCGAGGTCAGCAAGCTCACCGCCTGAGCCGGCGCGCTCCGGCGCCGCGAGGCCCCGCCAGGCCCCCTGCCCTTCACCGGGTCGGGGGCCTTGGCGTTTCTAGTGCCGGTTGTCGAACTTGATGCCCTCGCGGACCTCGCCGATGGCCTGCTCGGTGAGGCCGATGGCCTTCACGCGGTGGCCCCCCTTGTCGGCATTGGCGGCCTTGAGCGCCGCGAGCGCCTTCTCCAGGTGGACCATGGCGTCGCGCATGCGCGGCTGGCGGTCGGCATACGCGTGGTTGGCGAAGCCGCCCAGGAAGAAGGCGGCGGTGACGGCGACGAGGGTGCGGCGCATGGTGGGCTCCGGGTGGGTGTGGGGCGCGTGAAGCGCGTTTCCCCCATGAACCCGGGTGCCCTCCGGAAGTTGCGCGGCCCTACGCCCGGCCCTCGATGAAGTCCGTGAGGTCCGCTGGCAGTGGTGCCTCGAAGGCGACCTGCTGGCGGGTGCCCGGGTGCGGGAAGACGATGCGCGCGGCGTGCAGCGCGTGCCGGGGCAGGCGCAGCCGGGGCCAGGCCTCGGGCTCCAGGCAGTGTTTGCTGAAGCGGTCGAAGTAGCCGGGGTCCGGCCCGTACATCTTGTCGCCCACCAGCGGGAAGCCCGCCTCGCGCAGGTGGATGCGAATCTGGTGCTGCCGTCCCGTCTCCGGGTAGCAGCGCAGCAGCGCGAAGGGCTCGCCGTCGCGGGAGAAGCGCTGGAGCACCTGGAAGCGGGTGCGGCTCTCCTTGCCCTCCACCGGGTCGATGCGGACGGCGATGCGGATGAGCTCGGTGCCCTCGGCGATGGGCGCGTCCACGACGAAGGTGTCCTCGGGCGGGTGGCCCTCGCAGATGGCGAGGTACTCCTTGTGCACGTCGCGCGACACGAAGAGGCGCCCCAGCACGCGGCAGGACTCGGTGGTGCGGCCACAGACGACCAGCCCGCTCGTCTCGCGGTCCAGGCGGTGCGCGGGCTCCGCGAAGCACTCTCCGAAGCGCTCTCGCAGGAGCGTGACGAGGGTGCCCTTGTGGTAGCGCGCGGTGGGGTGGATGGGCAGGCCCGCCGGCTTGTCGAGCACCAGCAGCCACGCGTCCTGGAACACCACGGGCAGCTCGGTGGGAGTCTGGGGCTCCTCGCTGCCCCGGCGGCGCAGGCGGAACGCCAGGCCGGGATAGACGGGCGTGGAGGGCTTGAGGCGCCGCTCCTCGCAGATGACGCCGCGGAGGATGACGCCCTGCAGGCGCTCGCGGGACATGCGGCGCAGCTTCTGGCCCAGGTACCTGTCCAGCCGCCACCCCGCGTAGTTGGGCTCCACGACGAAGGGGATGTCGACGTAGCCCTCGGGGGCCTCGTCCGGCGCGGAGGCGGTCGGGTCCGCCGGGATGTCCTGCTCGCGGTGCATGGGCTCTTCCGCGCGCTCTAACACGCCCGGCCCCACCGCACAGTCCGCACGGAGGCCCGGCCCCCGGAAAAGCAGCCGGGCGCCCTCCCCCTCCTCCGAGTGGGAAGACGCCCGTGACGCACCGGAGCCACCCGGTGCCGTGGCTCAGGCGGACGCGGCGCGCAGCGGCGCGTTCTCCACGCCCAGGAAGCGCGAGAACAGGTCGGCGATGCGCTCGCCGCTGCGGCCGTCCCAGTACGCCGGGATGCGGCCCTTCTTGCCCTGCCCGTCGAGCACGCGGTCCGCGGCCTGGCGGATGGTGTCGGGGTCGGTGCCCACCACCTCGTTGGTGCCCTCCTCGACGGTGATGGGGCGCTCGGTCTCCTCACGCAGGGTGAGGCACTGGATGCCCAGCGCGGTGGTCTCCTCCTGGAGGCCGCCCGAGTCGGTGAGCATGAGCCGCGCCTGTGCGGTGAGCGCGACGAAGTCCAGGTAGCCCATGGGGTCCACGGGACGCAGGTTCGGGTGACTCTCGAACCAGTGGCCCAGGCCCTGCTCGGCAATCATCTTCCGCGTGCGCGGGTGCACCGGGAAGATGACGGGCAGCCGCGTGGACACGTGGGCAATGGCGGACAGCAGCCCGCCCAGCAGCCGTGGGTCATCCACGTTGGAGGCCCGGTGGAGCGTGCATACCGCGTAGCCGCGCGGGGTGATGCCCAGGTCCTTCAGGGTGGTCAGCTTGTCGGCCTTCTCCTTGGCCACCAGGAGCGAGTCGATCATCACGTTGCCCACGAGGTGGATGCGGGCCGGGTCGATGCCCTCCTTGAGGAGGTTGGCGTCCGCGTCGCGCGAGGGCGTCAGCAGCAGGTCGGCCAGCCGGTCGGTGACGACGCGGTTGACCTCCTCCGGCATGTGCCGCACGAAGCTGCGCAGGCCCGCCTCCACGTGGGCCAGCGGAATCACCAGCTTCGACGTCACCATCGCGGCGGCGACGGTGCTGTTGACGTCACCCACCACGGACACCAGGTCCGGCTGGTGCTCCAGGAAGACCTTCTCCAGGTCCACCATCATGCGCGCGGTCTGCTGCGCATGGCTGCCCGAGCCGATGCCCAGGTGGACGTCGGGCGCGGGCAGGCCGAGGTCAGCGAAGAACACGTCGCTCATCTTGGCGTCGTAGTGCTGGCCCGTGTGGACGAGGATTTGCTGGAGCGGGGTGCGCGCGGCGATGGCCCGGTAGATGGGCGCGACCTTCATGAAGTTCGGACGCGCGCCGACGATATGGATGACCTTCTTCATTTCGCCAGCGAACCTAGGCACTGCGCGTCCACTGCCTAGTGGTCTCAGGTGGGCGCGGCTGCCGGTAGCGGCGTTCCGTCCTGAATCTGATAGACGGGATGTGTCATGTCCTCGTCCTCCGCCCCGAAGACAGTCGCCGTCATCCCTGCCCGCCACGCCAGCACCCGCTTCCCTGGCAAGCCGCTCGCCCTCATCGCCGGCCGGCCGATGATTGAGCACGTGTGGAATCGCTGCCAGGAGGCGAGGACCTTCGACGAGGTGTGGGTGGCCACCGACGACGCGCGCATCTTCTCCACGGTGGAGGGCTTCGGCGGCCGGGCCATCATGACGAGCCCCGACTGCGCCACGGGCACGGACCGGGTGGCGGAGGTGGCGCGCGTGCGTCCGGATGTGGACGTCTGGGTGAACGTGCAGGGTGACGAGCCGCTGGTGGACCCTGCCGCGCTGAAGGTGCTGGCGGGACTCTTCGAGGACACCTCGGTGCGCATGGGCACGCTGGTGCGCCCCCTGGAGGAGGACGAGGCGGGCAGCTCCAACGTGGTGAAGGCGGTGCTCTCGCTCGACGGGAACGCGCTCTACTTCAGCCGCAGCCTGGTGCCCTTCGTACGCGAGCCGGGGACCCCGGTGCGGCGCTGGGGCCACATCGGCCTCTATGGCTACCGGCGGGACGTGCTGCTGACGCTGGCGGGCCTGGCGTCCACCCCGCTGGAGGAGGCGGAGAAGCTGGAGCAACTCCGCGCGCTCGAGTACGGCATCCCCATCCGCTGCGCGCGGGTATCCTGGCGCACGGTGGCGGTGGACGTCCCCGGGGACGTGGCGAAGGTGGAGGCCATCATGCGAGAGCGGAGAGCGTAGCCATGGGCTTCTGGAGTGACCTGTTCGGAGGGGGCAAGAACAAGGCGCCGAAGGAGGAGCCCACCTCCCCTGCCCCGGAAACTCCCGGTGCGACGGCGGAGGCGCCACCCCAGCCGGTGGAGCCACCCAAGCCGGTGGAGCCGCCCAAGCCGGTAGAGCCACCCAAGCCGGTGGAGCCGCCCAAGCCGGTAGAGCCACCGAAGCCGAAGCTGGAACGGAAGCAGGAGACTCGCAAGCAGCAGCTCGAGGAGGACGAGGACATGGAGGGCGTGCAACGGCTGTTGTCTCGCAAGGTGGAGCGGGTGCTGGAGCAGCTCGGCACGCTGGCGGCACGGGCGCGCACGGGTGAGGAGGTGCCCTCCCTCACCGTCACGCTGCACCTGGCGCACGGCCACACCATGACGGGCGAGGTGGTGGACTACGTGCCGCGCGAGTCGGTGCTGCTGGCGCTCGGCAAGGAAGGCCTGCTGCGCTCTGCCTCGGTGGCCTACGTGGACCTGACCACGGTGGTGGCGGTGTCGGTGGGCAACGCGGACAAGCTGCTGGAGCTGGCGCAGCTCGTGCGCCCCAACCCCACGCGGCAGGACCTGATGTCGCTGATGGAGAAGCTGCCGCACGCCCTCATGGAGCAGTTCTGGCCGGGCGAGGCGTCGCTGGGCGGCCGTCCGCTGCGCTTCGAGGTGGACTGGGTGGGGCTGGACGACGAGCCGGGCCGCCGCGCCCTCGAGACGGCGATGAACGTGGCGGGCCATGCGCTGCGCGCGCTGGTGCAGGAGCGGGGACGCGAGGTGCTCCGCCGCATCCTCACCGTGCGCTTCGTGCAGGGCCGCGACACGCGCGTCGCCGTGGAGGGCGAGACAGGCACGGTGTCGGTGGCTCCCGGCTCCGGGGAGCCCACCGTGTCCGCCTTCAAGAAGGCCTTCGCCGCCGGAATCAGATGACGGGCAGCCCCTCGGGCTCGTCGCCCAGGGGGAAGGCCGCGTCGAGCCGGGCCAGCTCGTCGGCGGAGAGCTTCACCGACGCGGCGGCGGCGTTGTCGCGGACGTGGGCCTCGCGGCTGGCCTTGGGAATGGCGAACAGCGACGGCCGGCGCACGAGGAACTGGAGCGCCACCTGGTACGGCGTGGCCTTGTGCGCGCGGGCAATGGCCCCCAGCACCTTGCCGCCCGGGCTGTCCGGCTCGGGGAAGCTCCCGTTGCCGAAGGGGCTGTAGCCCACCACCGCCACGCCGTGCTTCTCGCACCACGGAATCACGCCGTGCTCAATCGAGCGCTCCTCCAGGTGGTACAGCACCTGGTTGCACGCGATGCGCCCCGGCCCCGCCAGCGCGAGCGCTTCTTCCAGGTCGTCCACGTCGAAGTTGCTCACGCCCCACGAGCGAATCTTCCCGTCCTTCACCAGCTTCTCGAAGGCGCGGACCGTCTCCTCCAGCGGGTGCGGCCCTGGCCAGTGCAGCAGGTAGCAGTCCAGCCGGTCCGTGCGCAGGCCCTTGAGGCTGCGCTCACACGCGGCCAGCGTGCCCGCGTAGGTGGCGTTGGACGGCATCACCTTGGACACGAGGAAGACCTCGTCCCGCCGGCCGGCGATGGCCTCGGAGACGATGTGCTCCTCCACCTTGCCGCGCCCGTACAGCTCCGCGGTGTCCACGTGCGTCAGGCCCAGGTCCAGCCCGGCGCGCAGGGCGCGGATGGCGCTTGCCCGGTCGTCGTCCTCCATCTGCCACGTCCCCTGTCCCAGGACGGGTACCGCCACTCCGGTTCCGCCAAAGCTTCGCTTTTCCACGGCAAACCTCCATCAGAGCGACCGCGCGTGAAGGATGGGCACCCTCCGGGGAGACTGGCAGGCCTCCGACGGTGCGCGCGTGGAGGGTAAGCGTTAGGCTCCGCCGGTGTCTTCCTCCGAGAAAAAGTCCCCGCCCCCCACACGTCCCTCCGGCGTCACGCTGCGCCGCCTGCTGTCCCTCGCCCGGCCTGAGCTGGTCTTCCTCACCTGGGGCACCCTCTTCCTGCTGGTGAGCAGCGCGGCCTCGCTGGCCTACCCCAAGGCCATCGGCAGCCTGGTGGACGAGGCGCTCGGCTCCCGCAGCCAGGACCGGCTCGACGCGCTCGCCCTGGGGATGGTCGCCGTCTTCGTGGTGCAGGGCGTGGCCATGGCCCTGCGCGCCTACCTCTTCAACACCTCCGGCGAGCGCGTGGTGGCGCGGCTTCGCAAGGACCTGTTCCGCGCGCTGCTGTCGCAGGAGGTGGCCTTCTTCGATGCGCGCCGCACCGGCGAGCTCACCAGCCGGCTCGCCTCGGACACCACCGTCCTGCAGAACACCGTCACCACCAACATCTCCATGGGCCTGCGCTACACGGTGACGGCGCTGGGCGGCATCGCGCTGCTCTTCTACACGTCCGCCCGACTCACCGGCGTCATGCTCGCCATCATCCCCGCGGTGGCGGTGGGCGCGGTGTTCTACGGCCGCCGGGTGCGCGTCATCTCCAAGCAGGTGCAGGACGCGCTGGCCGCCAGCAGCGAGGTGGCCGAGGAGGACCTGTCCGGCATCCGCACCGTGCGCTCCTTCGCCGCCGAGCGCCATGAAGTCGACCGCTATGGCGCCGCGGTGGACCGCTCCTTCGAGCTCGCCCGCGAGCGCTCGCGCCAGTCCTCCATCTTCATGGGCGCGGCCTCCATCGCCGGCTACGGCTCCATCGCCGCGGTGCTCTGGTACGGCGGCCGGCTGGTGGTGGCCGGCGACCTCACGGTGGGCGCCCTCACCTCGTTCCTCATCTACACCATGCTGGTGGCCTTCTCGTTCAGCGCGCTGGCGGAGCTGTGGGGCGACTTCATGCGCGCCACCGGCGCCGCCGAGCGCGTCTTCGAGCTGCTGGACCGCAAGCCCGCCATCCCCTCCGGCGGTGAGCGGCTCGCCGAGGTGCGCGGCCACGTGGAGTTCCGCGACGTGCAGTTCGCCTACCCCACGCGTCCGGACGTGCCCGTGCTGCAGGGGCTCAATCTGGAGATGCGGCCCGGTGAAGTCGTCGCGGTGGTGGGCCCCTCGGGCGCGGGCAAGTCCACGCTGGCCTCGCTGCTGTCGCGCTTCTATGACCCGCAGGGCGGCGCGGTGCTGCTGGACGGCCACCCGCTCACCTCGCTGGAGCCCGAGTGGCTGCGCCGCAACATCGGCATGGTGGCGCAGGAGCCGCAGCTGTTCTCCTGCTCCATCGCCGACAACATCCGCTACGGCCGGCCCGACGCCACCGACGCCCAGGTGGAGGACGCCGCCCGCGCGGCCAACGCGCACGCCTACATCCAGCGCTTCCCGGAGGGCTACGGCACCCCGGTGGGCGAGCGCGGCGTGCAGCTCTCCGGTGGCCAGAAGCAGCGCGTGGCCATTGCCCGCGCCGTGCTGAAGGACCCGCGCCTGCTCATCCTCGACGAGGCCACCAGCGCCCTGGACGCGGAGAGCGAGCACCTGGTGAAGGACGCGCTGGAGCGGCTGATGAAGGGCCGCACCACGCTCATCATCGCCCACCGCCTGTCCACCGTGGCCAGCGCGGACCGCGTCCTCGTGCTGGAGGGCGGCCTCGTCATCCAGAGCGGCACCCACGCGGCCCTCATGGGCCAGGAAGGCCTCTACCGCCGGCTGGTGGAGCGCCAGTTCGTTGCCGCCTGAACGTCTGCCCTCCCTCCAGGCGCGGTAATGGGTTCAAGGAGTATGGCGCGTATTTCGGACCCTGATTAAATCCGGCTCCTCGAAAGGAGGTGATGCCTTGATCGACAGCAAGTCCAAGGCGTCCACCTCCGCTTCGGTGGCCTGAAAAGGTCCTGGAGCGGTGGCAGACGCTGGCGGTTCGGGCCCGTTCCCCTACATGGGGGACGGGCCTTTTTACGTCGGCTCGGGAATGCGGAGACGACCTCCCTGTTCGGACGCGCCGGGGGGAGTGGCCGACCCACGAAGTTCCATCCGGGAGTCCTTTGCCGTGTCCATCACCCCGTGCCCCAGCCCGCTGCCCACTGCCCTCCGTGACGAGGAGGCGGTGGATACCCAGCGCAACCTGTTCTGCCCGAACTACGACGCCTGCCTGCACCTGGTGGTGAAGCGTGGGTGGGAGGGGTGGAGCTGCCGCAACTGCGACCTCCGCCAGTTCCGCGTGGGCCAGCCCACCGCCCGCGAGTTCGCCGTCGCCCGCCCCGGTGCCTGGGACGGCAACTGACGCTGCGTCCAGCGCTTCACCGACCGGCCGTCCATCGGAAACAGAATAATTGACGCATCCCTCCCTCAGTTGGCAGAACGGGACATGCGCTCCAAGAAAACCAAGTTCATCTTCGTGACGGGCGGAGTGGTCAGCTCCCTCGGCAAGGGCCTCGCCTCGGCTTCGATTGGCGCCCTGCTGGAGAACCGCGGGCTGGCCGTCACCCTCATCAAGCTGGACCCGTACATCAACGTGGACCCGGGCACGATGAGCCCGTTCCAGCACGGCGAGGTGTTCGTCACCGAGGACGGCGGTGAGACGGACATGGACCTGGGCCACTACGAGCGGTTCACCAACGCCCGGATGAGCCGGCTCAACAACTTCACGTCCGGCCGCATCTACCACGCCGTCATCATGAAGGAGCGGCGCGGCGAGTACCTGGGCAAGACGGTCCAGGTGATTCCGCACATCACCGACGAAATCAAGTCCAGCATCCGCCAGGCGGCGCAGGACGCGGACGTGGTGATTGTCGAGGTCGGCGGCACCGTGGGCGACATCGAGTCGCTGCCCTTCCTCGAGGCCATCCGCCAGATGCGCTACGACGTGGGCAGCGAGAATGTCGTCTACGTGCACCTGACGCTGCTGCCGTACATCGGCGCGGCCGGCGAGGTGAAGACCAAGCCCACGCAGCACTCGGTGATGAAGCTGCGCGAGATTGGCATCCAGCCCGACTTCCTCGTGTGCCGCACGGACCGCGAGGTGTCGCGCGAGATAAAGGACAAGATTGCCATGTTCTGCAACGTGGACACGCGCAGCGTGTTCACCTCGCCGGACGTGAAGAGCATCTACGAGCTGCCGCTGGAGCTGCACCGCCAGGGCCTGGACGAGCGGCTCGCGGAGGTCCTCAACATCTGGAGCCGCGCGCCCCACCTGGAGCGCTGGGAGAACATCATCCGCAAGGTGTACGAGCCGGCGCGAGGGCAGGTGCGCATCGCGATTGTCGGCAAGTACGTCAACCTCACGGAGAGCTACAAGAGCCTCAACGAGGCGCTGCTCCACGGCGGCATCGCCAACGACGTGAAGGTGAACCTGCACTTCGTGGACAGCCAGGACGTGGAGGCGCAGGGGCCGGAGGCGCTGCTGGCCGGCGTGGACGCCATCCTGGTGCCCGGCGGCTTCGGCGTGCGAGGCACCGAGGGCAAGATTGCCGCCGTGCGCTACGCGCGCGAGAAGAAGGTGCCGTTCTTCGGCATCTGCCTGGGCCTGCAGATGGCGGTGGTGGAGTTCAGCCGCACCGTGCTGGGCCTGGCGGCCGCCAACAGCCTGGAGTTCAACGAGCACACCCCGCACCCGGTGGTGACGCTCATGGAGAGCCAGGTGAAGGTGCAGGACAAGGGCGGCACCATGCGCCTGGGCAGCTACGCGTGCGCCATGAAGCCCGGCTCGCTCGCGCAGAAGCTCTACGGCCAGGACCTCATCCAGGAGCGCCACCGCCACCGCTACGAGGTCAACAACGCCTACCGCGGCAAGCTCCAGGAGGCCGGCCTCGTCATCTCCGGCCACAACCCGGAGCTCAACCTGGTGGAGATGATTGAGCTGGCGGACCACCCCTACTTCGTCGGCTGCCAGTTCCACCCCGAGTTCAAGAGCAAGCCCTTTGCTCCCCACCCTCTCTTCTCCGGCTTCATCCGCGCGGCGGTGGAACACCGTGACGCGAATGCGACGGCCGGCCAGGTGCGCGCATGAGCGGTACCCTCCCCATTGAACTGTGCGGCTTCAAGGTCGGCCCCGGCCAGAAGCTCTTCATCATCGCCGGCCCGGACAGCATCGAGTCCGAGGACATGGCCCTGCGCCACGCCCACATGCTGAAGGAGATTACGGGCCGGCTGGGCGTGCCGTATGCCTTCAAGTGCTCCTACGACAAGGCCAACCGGACAAGCGGGAAGTCCTTCCGAGGCCCGGGCCTCAAGGAAGGGCTGCGAATTCTAGCACGCATCCGGAAAGAGGTCGGTGTCCCGGTCCTCACGGACGTCCACGAAACCAGCCACGTCGGGCCTGCCTCGGAAGTAGTGGATATCATCCAGATACCGGCCTTTCTGTGCCGGCAGACGGACCTGGTGGAAGCCGTGGCTCGGACTGGAAAGGGCGTGAATCTCAAGAAGGGGCAGTTCGTGGCCCCCAAGGACATCGTCCACTCGGCGCGCAAGGCGTTCGAGTCGGGCAACCCCAACGTGCTCGTCACCGAGCGCGGCTCCACGTTCGGCTACAACAACCTCGTGGTGGACATGCGCGGCCTCGCCCAGATGCGCGAGGCGGGCCTCGCCGTCTGCTTCGACGCCACCCACTCCGTGCAGCTGCCCAGCGCCGGCAATGGGGAGACGGCCGGCGAGCGCAAGTTCGTCGCCCTGCTCGCCCGCTCCGCGGCCGCCGCCGGGATTGACGCGTTGTTCACGGAAGTCCATGAGGATCCGGACCGTGCCCTGTGTGACGGTCCGTGCTCACTGAATCCACAGATGTTCGAGGACGTGGTACGAAATGTGCTGAACATCCGCCGGGTGCTGGGGCACGAGCCCGGCTGATGAGGTTGAACATGGGGAGGAACCAGGCAAGCCATGGTGACTGAAGCGCCTTCCAAGCCAGGCAAGGAAGAGCTGACGTCCCGCGCGGCACGCGTGCGCCTGCTCGTGTTCGACGTAGACGGGGTCCTCACCGACGGTGGCCTCTATTACGGCGCCGCCGGTGAGCTGATGAAGCGCTTCGATGTGAAGGATGGCCACGCCCTGGTCATGGCCCGCCTCTCAGGCCTGCCTGCTGCCATCCTCACGGCCCGCACCTCGAGCATCGTGGAGGTCCGCGGGCGGGAGCTCGGGCTGGCCGCTGTATTCCAGGGCCGCCGCGACAAGGGTGCCGCACTGGACGAGCTTCTCCAGCAGTTGGGCGTGCCCGCCGAGGCATGTGCCTACATGGGAGATGACCACAACGACCTGGCCCCGCTGTCACGCGTGGGACTGGCCGCTTGTCCCGCGGATGCGGTTCCTGAAGTGCGTCAGGAGGTCCACTTCGTTACGCAGAGCCCAGGCGGCCGAGGGGCCGCTCGGGAGCTCGTGGAGCTTTGTCTCAAGGCCAGTGGCCGCTGGGACGACGCAGTGGGTCTGATGAGAGGGACTGATAGACGCGTTGCGCAGGGTGGTTGAAGAAACCCCGTATTCAAGGTAGGTGATTAATTCCATGGGCAGCGGAATGATGCAGCAAGAGGGGAGTACGGCGATGACGGACCAGCTCTACACGACGCACGACATCAGTCGTTTGCTTCAGGTGGATCCGTCCACGGTGAGCAAGTGGATTGACCGGGGCATCCTGATGGCATTCAGGACTCCGGGTGGCCATCGCCGGGTGCGCTCGGCGGACCTGCGCACCTTCCTCATCACCCACCAGATGCCGGTTCCGGAGGAGCTGGGCAGCGGCACGGTGCGCCTGCTGGTGGTGGATGACGAGCGCGCGGTGCTGGACGCCATCAAGCGCGCGTTCAAGCCCTACGCGGCGCAGGTGGAGCTGCAGACGACGACGAGCGGCGTGGAAGCGCTGCTGCTGGTGTCGGAGCAGAAGCCGCACGGCATGATCATCGACCTCAACATGCCGGACATCGACGGCCTGGAGGTCTGCCGGCGGATTCGTGCGCGCAAGCAGATGGAGGGCGTGCGGCTCATCACCATGACGTCCCTGCACTCGCCCGAGGTCGTCGAGCAGAGCAAGCAGGCCGGCGCGCTGGCGTGCATGGCCAAGCCGCTGGACGTGCAGCAGGTGCTGGAGTTGTTCCGCGTGCCGCTGGCGCTGAGCGCCAAGCGCTAGGGAGGAAGGGCTTCCGCTCCCCTCGCGGAAGCCCTCGGCAGGGGGGAAGTGTGGAGGAAGCCGCCACCGCTGACGCGGGAAGCGGCCTCCCGGGAGAGGTCTGCGCGCGGCTCAGCCCTGGACCTTGACCTGGATGACGCGGGGCTTGGACTCCTCGCGACGGGGCAGGGTCAGCGTGAGCACGCCATTCTCGTAGCGCGCCTCCACCTTGGAGGCATCCACCGTGTCCGGCAGGGCGAACGTGCGCGCGAAGCTCCCGAAGCCGCGCTCCTGGCGGTGCACGGTGACGCCCTGGGCCTGCGGCTCCGCCTTGCGCTCGGCCTGCACGGTGAGGACGTCGTTCTCCACCTTCACCTGGATGGCCTTCGCCTCGACGCCGGGGATGTCCAGCTGCAGCGTCACGCCGCTCTCGGTCTCGATGATGTCGGCGGCGGGCACGCGCTCACGCGGCGCCTGACGGCGCACCGGCTGCGTCAGCTCGCGGAAGAGCGCGTCGAAGTCGCGCATGAAGGGGTTGACGACGACGGCGGAGTTGAACGGGTTGCGGCTCTGCATGGTCTTCTCCTGTGCGTGTCGCCCTTCCGGGCGCACGTCATGACTGACAAAGGGTTGTCCATTTCGCGGTCGCCGCGGCCCCCCACCGGGGCTCCAGCGCCGCCTCACAGGACTCAAGAGAACCATGCTCGCGGACGTGTCAAGCAACGCCCCCGCGCCGCCAGGAGCCCTCCTGCACCCCGCTTTCGCAGCCTGCCCGCCTGCCCTGCCAGGGAGCAGAGAGGCCCTGGCTCAGTCGTCGTCGCGGCCCAGGGAGACGGACACGGCGTCCTCCTCCCGGGACACGTGGACCGTCCAGGGGCGGCAACACACCGAGCAGTCCTCGATGTAGGTCTCCGAGCTGGCCCCGACGGGGTCCACGTCGACTTCGACCTCTTCACCGCAGTAGGGGCAGACCTGGGTGGCGGCTTCGGCGAAGGGCTGCATGGGGTGCCTCCTGGGGGGCTGGAGCAGGCGTATGCATCACAGACTGAGCGTCCGCGCATTCAGACGGTAGACTGTCGGACCATGGCCGCTCCTTCCCGCAATCGCATCGGCGAAATCCTCGTCAAGGCCCGCGTCATCGACGACCTGCAGCTGCGCAGCGCGCTCGCCAGTCAGGACCAGTGGGGCGGGCGCCTGTCGCGCATCGTCGCGGACCTGGGGCTGGCCACGGATGAGACCATCGCCGAGGCCATCTGCCAGGGCCTGGGGATGCAGCGCGTGCAGCTGGGCAACATCACCCGGGACGCCGGGGCGCTGGCGCGCGTGGACGTCACCCTGGCGGAGCAGAAGGGCATCTTCCCGGTGGGCCTGAAGGACAACGGGAAGACGCTGGTGCTGGCCATGGCGGACCCCACGGACCTGTCCACCCTGGACCAGGTGGCGGCGAAGAGCCGCGCCCGCGTGGTCGTCATGGTGGCGAGCGAGCGGGAAATCGAGCACGCCATCCTCCGCCACTACCGGAACCAGGAGCCCGTCTCCAGCACCCGCTTCAGCGGCTCCCCGTCCCAGTCCTCCTCCGGAGGCGAGTTCGACGAGCAGGGCGAGGACGAGTTCAAGGTCGTCGACATGAGCGGCAAGACGGTGGTGAAGCGCATCGCCGACATCGTCCCGCCCGGGTCCCCCGCCACCGCCCCCGCGGAGAAGCCGGGCCCGCCCGTCCCCGGCGCCGGCGCGAGCGCCGGAGACATCCTCGACGAAATCCTCGCCGGCGGGACGCCCAAGTCGGAGTGGACGGAGGAGGACCTGCAGCGCCTCAACACCGTGCAGCAGAACCAGGAGAAGAGCTCCAAAATCCTCCGCGCCCTGCTGGAGCTGCTGCTGGAGAAGGGCCAGCTCCAGCAGAAGGAGCTGGCGGCGCGGATGCGGCTGTAGCCCCCGGCGCGCAGGCCTTGCGCCCGGCGCGCAGGCCTTGCGCGGGCCGCGCGGGATTTGCGCGGCCGGTGTCCTCTAGCGGACTTCCTGGAGCTCGCGTCCGGTGAGGCCCAGCAGGTGGAGGATGGCGTCGAGGCCGCTGGCGGAGATGGACGTGTCGGCCGCCTCGCGCAGCTTGGGCTTGGCGCGGAAGGCGATGCCCAGCCCGGCGCGCTCCAGCATGAGCAAGTCGTTGGCGCCGTCCCCCACGGCGATGACCTGGTCGAGGAGGATGCCTTCTGATTGGGCGAGCGTCTCCAGCAGCTCGGCCTTGCGGCGCGCGTTGACGATGGGCCCCAGGGTGCGGCCGGTGAGCTTCCCGTCCTGCTCCTCAAGGACGTTGGAGTACGCGTAGTCGATGCCGAGCTTCGACTTGAGCGCCTCCGCGGCCACGGAGAAGCCGCCGCTGATGACGGCGGTGCGGTAGCCCAGGCGCTTGAGCACGCGGACCAGCGTCTCCGCGCCCTCGGTGAGCGGCAGGTCCGCGGCGAGGCGCCGCAGGACGGAGACGTCCAGCCCGGCCAGCAGCGCCACGCGCTGGCGCAGCGACTCGTCGTAGTCCATCTCCCCCTGCATGGCGCGCTCGGTGATGCGCACCACCTGCTCGCCCACACCGTGCGCACGCGCCAGCTCGTCGATGACCTCGATGCGGATGAGCGTGGAGTCCATGTCCATCACCACCATCCGCTTGCTGCGCCGGTAGAGGCTCTCGCGCTGGAGGGCCACGTCGAAGGAGGTGGCCTTCATGGACAGCTCCAGCAGCGCGCGCTTGAGCGCGTCCGGGTCCTTCGCCGGAGGCAGGGTGATGCGAATCTCCACCGAGCCCAGGTGCGTCTCGGTGAGGCGGGCAATCCGCTCGATGTTGGCGCCATGCCCGGCCAGACACGCGGACAGCGCGTGCAGCTCCCGGGCGCCCAGCGCGCGGCCCACGGCGGTGACGACGTAGCGCTGCGGGCCGCCTCCGGCCACCGCGGGAGTCTCCTCCACCGCATGGAAGTCCAGCTCCACGCCGAGCTCCTTCGCGGCGAAGAGCAGCTCCTTCAGGACGCCGCTCGCCTCGGGGAGACGGACCAGCAGGCAGAGGGTGAGCCGGCCCTGCACCACCACCTGCTCCACGTCGAGCAGCTCCGCGTCCGCTTCGGCGAGCAGGCCCGTGAGGCGGGAGGTGATGCCGGGATGGTCCTTCCCGGTGACGCTGACGAGCACACTGCCGGACGGGCGCGAGGTCATGGGCACCCGTCAGCTACCCCTTCGGAGTGTCCGAAGAGAGGATGACGTCGCCGCGGACGAGGTACTCCTTGTCCGGGAAGGCCTTGTAGAAGTCCTCCAGCATCGCGTCCATGTCCGGGTAGCGCTGCTCGCGCTTGTCCTGGGTGGCCTTGTCGAAGAGCTGGTCCAGGCCGCTGGGGGCCTCGGGGTTGACCTCGGAGGGCAGCGCGGAGCGGCGGCCCGGAATCTGCCCGGTGAGCATCTCGTAGAGGAGGATGCCCAGCCCGTACACGTCCGCGGAGGCGCCCGGCTCCTTGCCCCCACGGCCCAGCAGCTCGGGGGCCATATAGGACATGCCGCCGGTGCCCATGAACACCTGGGGCATGCCCTTGGTGGCGTCCACCTCCACCACGCGGCCCAGGCCGAAGTCGGACAGCTTCGCGTTGCCGTACGCGTCGAAGAGGACGTTCTCCGGCTTGAGGTTGTGGTGCGTGAGGCCCGAGGCGTGCGCGGCCCGCAGGCCGTACGCCATCTGCAGGAACGCGCGCAGCGCGACGGGCACCGGGATGCCGTTGCCACCGCCCGCGTCCAGCCGCTCCTTGAGGCTGCCGTGCATCAGCTCCAGGACGAAGTAGGGCCGCGCGGTGTCCACGTTCTGGTCCACCACCTGGACCACGCCCGGGTGCCGCACCTGGGCCTGGGCGCACAGCTCCTTCTTCAGGCGCCGCAGCACCTCGCCGCGCTGGAGGAAGGAGAAGTAGCCGAAGATGTCCTTCAGCTCCTTGAGGCAGATGTCCAACCCCAGCGCGGTGAAGCGGCCCTTGAAGACGGTGCCCAGCGGCCCGGTGCCGATGGGGTCGAACTTCTGGTAGCGCAGGTCCAGCTCCGCGCCCTTCGGGGCGGAGGCGGCGGCCGGCGCGGCAGCGGCGGGAGTCGGAGCGGCGGGAGGAGGCATGGGGGCGGCGGCGAGCGGCGGAGTGATGGAGGGCAGCGATGCGGCGACCGGCGTGGGCGCGGACGGCGCGAAGGGCGAAGGCGCGATGAGGGTCGCCTCCCGGCGGGCTTCCGGCGCCGCCGGGGTGGCCGGCGCCAGGGAGAGCGGTGAGGCCTGCGACGCCGTCACCTCCAGCGCGGGCAGGCCGGTGCGCGAGCCGCGCGCGGGAGGCATGGCCGGGGGCGGAGCCGGCGGCAGGGGCGGAATCACCACCTCCGCCTCGTCCAGCAGCAGCTCCGGCGGGGGCGGCGGCATCACCAGCGGCTCGTCGGTGCCCTGCGCCACGGGCGGCTCGTCCTCGGAGGGGCCGAGCTGATCCGCGAAGAACTCGCCCACCTCGGAGGTGAAGCGGTCCTGCAGCTCCCCACCCGCCACCCGCTCGCCGTGCTCGGTGAGCTTGAGCTGGGCCTCGCGGTCCATGGCGATGTAGTGGAACTTGCGCAGGAAGAAGAAGTAGTTGTCGAACTCCAGCGACACGGACGGCTCGAGCGTGGCCTTCACATCGGCCAGCTTGTTGGAGCGTCCTAGACGGCCGTTCTCCCTCAGGTTGCGGAGGATGAACAGCGCCTCGCCACTGACGGTGTCGCGGTTGATGGCGGGCTTCGGCATGGGTGCGGAGGACTCTACGCGGACCCCGCGCCGGCGCTCAACGTTGGTCGCACTCTAAAGTGCGCGCCGCGCACTATTTGATGCGCAGCAGCTGCTTCACCGTCTCCAGCACTTCCACGAAGCGCACCGGCTTGCGCAGGTAGATGTCCACGCCCAGCTGCATGGCGCGGTCCTGCGCTTCCTTGCCGCCCGCGGAGATGGCGATGATGGGGATGGTCCTCAGGGCCTCTTCCTCGCGGATGCGCTCCACGAGGGCGAAGCCGTCCATCACCGGCATGTAGAGGTCCGTCATCACCAGGTTGAAGCGGCCCTCGCGCAGCATCAGCAGCGCGTGGTGCCCGTCCGGCGCGAAGTGGACCTCCAGCGGGACCTTCCCGTGGAGCTCGCCGCTGGCCAGCTTCTTCAGGACGTAGCTGTACATCTCGATGATGTGCGGGTTGTCCTCGACGATGAGCACACGGAACCCCTCGTGCTCGGCGTGGGACACCTGGCTGTCTGCTCCTGCCGCACTCAAGATGTCACCCAGTTTCCGCCGGTCCTGCTCGCGCTCCACGCGGACGCCGACGCCTCCGGGATGATCGGAGCTCGCCGGCCTGACCCAGGCCACGGTTCCGCAGACTTCTACCGGATCCAGCAGCCCCGGGAAAGAAAGTGCGAGCCGCACCTCCTCGTGCGGGCTGAATGCCTGCTCGGTCTGCACGAACAGGCCCTCATGGGACAGGTTCTCCGTCACGTCACGGGCCTGTCGCCCATCCGTGTAGTCCACCCTCAGCACGGCCGGGACTCGGGTGTGCTGGCGCTTGTCCTCTGGTCCCGGGCTCATAACAAGGGGTTGAAATCGCTCGGCAATTTGCTGATGGCCGCCCAGTGTAGCGTCGAGGGTTTATGTTGACAACGAAGCCATTGGGGCAATACGTACGCCCCGCCATGGCGGAGCCCCTGTTCACCCCTGAAGAGCAGAAGAAGTTCGACGCGGGAATCGCGGAGATCATCTCCCACTACCCTCCGGATCGCAAAAGCGCGGGCATGCTCCCGGCGCTGCGGCTGCTCCAGGAGCTCAAGGGTTGGCTCCCGCCCGAGGGACTGCGCCTGGTGGCCAAGCACCTCCAGGTCACCCCCGAGCGCGCCATGGAAGTGGCGAGCTTCTACGTGATGTACCACCTCAAGAAGCCGGGGAAGTACGTCATCGACGTGTGCACCAACCTCTCCTGCTCGCTCTGGGGCGCGGAGAAGATGCTCGCCTACCTGGAGGAGAAGCTCGGCCTCAAGGCAGGTGAAGCCAACGAGAAGTTCACCTTGCGGGAGACCGAGTGCCTGGCCTCGTGCGGTACGGCGCCGTGCCTGCAGATCAATGAGGATCATCACGAGAGCCTCACCCGGGCGAAGCTGGACGCCATCCTCGCCAAGCTGAGCTGATCCTCCACCCCTTCTCTGTCAGGACGTCACCATCATGGCCTCTACGGCAAAGGCGATTGAACCGATCATCTCGGCGGCCTGGGGCAAGCCGCAGTCCTGGACCCTGGACAGCTACCGCAAGCGGGGCGGCTACGAGGCGCTGAAGAAGGCGCTGGAGATGCAGCCGGCCGCCATCATCGACGAGGTGAAGAAGTCGAACCTCCGCGGTCGCGGCGGCGCCGGCTTCCCCACGGGCCTCAAGTGGAGCTTCGTCCCCAAGGACAGCCCCAAGCCCAAGTACCTCGCGGTCAACGGCGACGAGTCCGAGCCGGGCACCTTCAAGGACCGCTACATCCTCAGCGACGACCCGCACATGATGCTGGAGGGCATCGCCATCGCGTCGTACGCGCTGGGCGTGCACACCTGCTACGTGTACCTGCGCGGCGAGTTCAAGTTCCAGGCGGAGCGCACCCAGGCGGCCATCGACGAGGCCTACAAGGCCGGCATCTTCGGCAAGACGCTGCTGGGCAGGGACTTCGAGCTCAACTGCTACCTGGTGCGGGGCGCGGGCGCGTACATCTGCGGCGAGGAGACGGCGCTGCTGGAGAGCCTGGAGGGCAAGAAGGGCTGGCCCCGCCTCAAGCCGCCCTTCCCCGCGGTGGTGGGCCTGTTCGGCTGCCCCACGGTGGTGAACAACGTGGAGACGCTCGCCAGCGTCCCCGCCGTGTTCCAGAAGGGCTCGGACGCCTACGCGAAGCTGGGCACGGACAAGTCCGGTGGCACCCGCCTCGTGTGCCTCTCCGGCACGGTGAACCGGCCGGGGGTGTACGAGGTGTCGATGTTCACCACCCTCGCCGAGCTCATCTACGACGACCAGTACGGCCGGGGCATGCCGGCGGGCCGCAAGGTGAAGGCCGTGATTCCGGGCGGCTCCTCGGCGCCGGTGCTGGGCGCGGACGAGCTGGACGTGGCCATGGAGTTCGAGGCCCTCAAGGTGAAGCAGACCATGGCGGGCTCCGGCGGCGTCATCGTCATGGACGACGCCACCTGCATGGTGCGCAGCCTGTGGCGCGTGGCGCGCTTCTACGCGGAAGAGTCCTGCGGCCAGTGCACGCCGTGCCGCGAGGGCACGCCCTGGCAGACGCGCCTTCTGCGCAAGATTGAAGAGGGCCGCGGCGAGCCGGGCGACGTGGACATGCTGTCCAACGTGGCCTCGTCGATTGCCCCCTACCCGCCCATTGGCCTGGGCAACACCATCTGCGCGCTCGGTGACGCGGCGGCGCTGCCCACGCACTCGTTCCTCATGCGGTTCCGGGACGAGTTCGAGGCGCACATCCGCGAGCACCGCTGCCCGTTCGGCGACAAGCCCTGGGGTTCGTTCGGAGACTGGTCTTGAACATCGAGCTCATCCTCTTCGGGGCGTTCGCGCTCCTGACGCTGCTGTCGGCCGGCATGGTCATCTTCGCGCGCAGCCCCATCAACTCGGCCATGGCGCTGGTGTCCACGTTCTTCTTCCTGGCCGGCATCTACGTGCTGCTGTGGGCGCACACCGTGGCCGTGCTGCAGGTGCTCGTGTACGCGGGCGCCATCATGGTGCTCTTCCTCTTCGTCATCATGCTGCTCAACCTGGGCGAGTCCCCCACGCGGGGCCGGCCCACGCTGGCGCGCATCGCCGGCGGCGGGGCGACGGTGGGACTGCTGGCCGTGCTGGCCATCATCCTGTCGAAGGTGCCCGGCGAGGTCGCGCCCATGAGCACGGAGGCGCAGGCCACCTTCGGCACCATGGGCAACCTGGGGCAGGCCATCTTCACCCAGTGGTTGTTTCCCTTCGAAGCGGTGAGCCTGCTGCTGCTGGTGGCCATGGTGGGCGCGGTCGTGGTGGCCAAGTCGCGAATCTGATCGCCGTCCCCCGACAACTTTCTGTGCTAGATGGCGGCCCACACGGTAGCCGCCCGCGAGGCCCCGAATCGGCCCATGGTTCCCATCACCTACTACCTCCTGCTTGCCGCCGCGCTGTTCTGCATGGGCATGTTCGGCGTCCTCGTGCGGCGCAACGCACTGGTCGTCTTCATGTGCGTGGAGCTGATGCTCAACGCGGCGAACCTGACGTTCCTGGCGTTCGCCCGCATGCGCGGTGACAGCGTCGGCCACGTCTCCGCCTTCTTCGTCATCGCGGTGGCGGCGGCCGAGGCGGCCATCGGCCTGGCCATCGTCATCGCCGTGTTCCGCAGTCGGGGCAGCGTCCTGGTGGAAGACATCCGGACGATGAAGCACTGACGCCGCCAGGAGCCCTCTCTCTCATGACCCTCGCGACCCTCGCCAATTTCCTCCAGACGGCGCCCGTCCCGCCCGAGCTGATGGAGCCCTCGCTGTGGCTCATCATCGCGCTGCCGCTGCTGGGCGCGTTCATCTGCGGCGTGTTCGGCCGGATGCTGGGCCGCGCCAACGTGCACCTCATCGCCTGCGCGGCGGTGGGCGGCGCCTTCGTGCTGAGCGTGCTGGCCTTCTGGGCCACCAGCCACACGGCCGAGGTCGGGGGCGTGCGACGCCTGCTGGCCTTCTACAAGAACCCGTTCGGAATCGAAGCGGACTACGTCAAGTACGCCCTGTCGTATGACTACGGCACGTGGTTCGCCGCGGGCGACTTCCGGGTGAACTTCGGGCTGGCGGTGGACCACCTGTCCGGCATCCTGCTGCTGGTCATCACCGGCGTGGGCTTCCTCATCCACCTGTACTCCACCAGCTACATGGAGCACGACGACGGGTACTGGCGGTACTTCGCGTACCTCAACCTGTTCGTCGCGGCGATGCTGACGCTGGTGCTGGCCGACAACCTCGTCCTGCTGTTCGTGGGCTGGGAGGGCGTGGGCATGGCCAGCTACCTGCTCATCGGCTTCTGGTACACGGACCCGGCCAAGGCCTGGGCGGGGCGCAAGGCCTTCATCACCAACCGCATCGGCGACTTCGCCTTCCTCATCGGCACGTTCCTGCTGGTGCTGCTGATGGCGGCCTTCACGCGCCAGGCGAACTCCGCGGACTTCGCCAACGCCGGCGCCAGCGGCCCCCGCT
This sequence comes from Pyxidicoccus xibeiensis, assembly GCF_024198175.1. Taxonomy (NCBI): domain Bacteria; kingdom Pseudomonadati; phylum Myxococcota; class Myxococcia; order Myxococcales; family Myxococcaceae; genus Pyxidicoccus; species Pyxidicoccus xibeiensis. Next base: position 111,228 of record NZ_JAJVKV010000018.1, on the reverse strand, counting down.
TCGAGGCGGCGCTGGAGAAGCACGGCCCCGTCAACTTCAAGGGCCTGGAGAAGATGGCCGAGGGCCTGACGGACGCGGGCACCGACAAGGTGGACCTGACCACTCCCATCGAGGAGGGCCCCCTGGCGGGCTACACCTTCGGCGGGGTGATGACGGCGGCCATGCTGCTGTTCCTGCTGGGCGCGGCGGGCAAGAGCGCGCAGCTGCCGCTCTACGTCTGGCTGCCGGACGCCATGGCCGGCCCCACGCCGGTCTCCGCCCTCATCCACGCGGCGACGATGGTGACCGCGGGCGTCTACCTCTTCAGCCGCATGTCCGCGCTGCTGGTGCTGAGCCCCACCGCCATGGCCACGGTGGCCATCATCGGCGCGCTCACCGCGCTGCTGGCGGCGCTCATCGCCTTCGCGCAGGACGACATCAAGAAGGTGCTCGCCTACTCCACGGTGTCCCAGCTGGGCATCATGTTCATGGGCGTGGGCATGGGCGTCTTCTGGGCGGCGGTGCTGCACCTGGTGACGCACGCGTTCTTCAAGGCGTGCCTCTTCCTCGGCGCCGGCAGCGTGATGCACGGCAACGCGGACGAGACGGACATCAAGAAGCTGGGCGGGCTGCGCAAGGAGATGCGCTGGACGTGGGGCACCTTCCTGGTGGCCACGCTGGCAATCACCGGCATCGTCCCGCTGTCCGGCTTCTTCTCCAAGGACGCCATCTTCCACGGCGTGCACCTGAACAAGCTGGCCGGGCTGGAGTGGGTGTCCGGCACCGTCTACTACCTGGGCCTGTTCATCGCGGCGTGCACGGCCTTCTACATGATGCGCCTGTACCTGCTCACCTTCGAGGGCCGGCGCTCGCCGGAGGCGAAGATCGAGCACGCGCACGAGAGCGCCTGGCAGATGACGCTGCCGCTGGTGGTGCTGGCGGTGCTCAGCGTGGTGGCCCTGGTGTACGCGCTCCCGCTGATGCGCGCGCCCGGCGACGGCCGCCCGCAGCCGGTGTTCGAGAACTTCCTGCTCCCGGTGTTCGGCGTGGCGGCGCGCATCGCCAGCACGGCGAAGACGGTGCAGCTGGACACCAGCGTGCCCGGCCTCGGCGACTACGTCTTCGCCTGGCTGGTGGCGGTGTCGGGCGGCGCGGTGGCGGCCTTCCTGTACCTGAAGTTCTTCCCGGCGCGCGTGGGCCAGCCGGCCCCGGCCTTCGCCCGGGCGGTGCGCCGCACGGCGCAGAACAAGTTCTACGTGGATGAGCTGTACGAGCTGGTCGTCATCCGGCCCGTGAAGTTCATGAGCTTCATCCTCTTCCGCGTGGTGGACGCGCTCCTCATCGACACCGTGGCGGTCCGCGGCACGGCGTGGGTGACGGCGCGCGTGGGCAGCGCGCTGCGCTACGTCCAGACGGGCGACGCCCAGGCCTACGCCGCAGTGATGGCCCTCGCCCTGCTGGGCGGCGTGGCCTACGCCCTCATCCAGGTGATGCAATGAGCTTCTTCGACAACCACCTGCTCAACCTCGTCGTCTTCCTGCCGCTCGTCTTCGCGGCGCTGGTGCTGCTCCTGCCCGCGGGCGAGTCGGGGCAGATTCGCACCGTCACGTTCATCGGCATGGTGGTGGACGCCATCTTCGGGGTCTGGGCGTACCTGCGGTACGTGCCGGGCGGGCCGGAGTTCCAGCTCGAGTACCGGGTGCCCTGGTTCGAGATGTTCGGCACCAGCTACCACGTGGGCGTGGACGGCCTGGCGGTGAGCCTGCTGTTGCTCACCGTCTTCCTGGGCCCCCTGGTGGTGCTGGCCTCCACCACGTACATCAGCCACCGCATCAAGGAGTTCCACCTGGCGCTGCTGGTACTCCAGACGACGATGCTGGGCGCGCTGGTGTCGCTGGACGTGCTGCTCTTCTACATCTTCTTCGAGGCCATGCTCATCCCCATGTACCTCATGGTGGGTGTGTGGGGCGCCGAGGACCGCCAGATGGCGGCGGTGAAGTTCTTCCTCTACACGCTGGCCGGCTCGCTGCTGATGCTGGTGGCCATCGTCGCCGTGTACTTCATCAGCGGGCCCGCGGGTGGCCGCTCGTTCGACTACGCGGCCATCTACAACGGCCTGCTGGATGCCAACCGCCAGCTGTCCACGTGCGTGGCGGGGCCGGAGGGAGCATGTGACTCGCTCACCGGCCTGGCGCGGACGCTCCACGGCTGGGGCCCCTGGCTGTTCGCGGCCTTCGCGCTGGCGTTCGCCATCAAGGTGCCCATGTGGCCGGTGCACACGTGGCTGCCGGACGCGCACGTGCAGGCGCCGGTGGCCGGCTCCATGATTCTGGCCGGCGTCATGCTGAAGATGGGGACGTTCGGGTTCTGGCGCTTCGCGATTCCCTTCTTCCCGGTGGCCGCGCAGCAGGCGCGCCCGTTCCTGGCGACGCTGTCCATCATCGGCATCGTCTACGGCGCGCTGATGTGCCTGGCGCAGCGGGACATCAAGAAGCTGATTGCGTACTCGTCGGTGAGCCACCTGGGCTACTGCATGCTGGGCATCCTCGCGCTGACGGCCGAGGGCGCCACGGGCAGCGCGTACCAGATGCTCAACCACGGCGTGTCCACGGGCGCGCTGTTCCTCCTGTTCGGCTACCTCTACGAGCGGCGCCACACCCGCCTGATGGCGGACTTCGGCGGCATCGCGAAGGTGATGCCGGTGTTCACCGCGGCCTTCGTCATCATCACCTTCTCGTCCGTGGCGGTGCCGGGCACCAACGGCTTCATCGGCGAGTTCCTGGTGCTGCTGGGTACCTTCAAGAGCGACCTGGGCGCCGCGGCCGGCAATCCCCACCTGACGGCGGTGTTCGGCGCGTTCGCCACGCTGGGCGTCATCCTCGGCGCGGCGTACATGCTGTGGATGGTGCAGAAGGTGTTCTTCGGCGGGCTCACCCACCGGGAGAACCAGCACCTGCGGGACATGAACCTGCGCGAGGGGCTCACCGTGCTGCCCTTCATCATCCTCGTGGTGGTGATGGGGCTGATGCCGCAGCCCTTCCTGGACCGCATCTCCCCGTCCACCGACCGCTTCCTGGCCCGTGCCCGCGTGGGCACCCCGGGGGCCACGGTGCAGGCGGACCAGGTCCGCGTGGAGGTGATGTCGCTGCCCGCGAGCCCCACCGCCGCCGGGCCGTCCGCGCCCCTTCCCCTGGCCGCCGTCCCCTCGCCGCGGCAGTAGGCCGACAGAGCTCCCAACATGAACCTGCCCAACCTCACCCTGGCAGACTTCCTCCCGCTGCTGCCCGCCATCCTCATGGTGGTGAGCGCCTCCGTGCTGCTGCTGTCGGAGGTGTTCCTCGCCGCCACCTCGTCGCGCTCCTACCAGGCGGTGCTCACGGTGGCGACGGCGGTGGCCGCGGGCATCGGCTCGCTGGCGCTGATGTTCGAGCCCCCGCAGGAGGTGATGCTCGGCTACGGCGTGCTGGACCCGTTCTCCAGCTTCCTCACTTTCGTGCTGTGCGTGGGCCTGGGGCTGGCGGCGCTGAGCTCCGTGAGCTTCCTGCGCCGGCGCGGCGCGGAGCGCGGTGAGTTCTACGCGCTGATGCTGTTCGCCACGGCGGGCATGAGCCTCTTGGCGATGTCCAACGAGCTCATCACCATCTTCGTCAACGTGGAGGTGCTCTCCATCGCGACGTACGCGCTGACGTCCTACCTGCGCCGCGGCACGCGGCCGAGCGAGGCGGGCTTCAAGTACTTCATCCTCGGCGCCTTCTCGTCCGCGGTGCTGCTGTACGGCGCGGCGCTGCTGTACGGCGCCACCGGCACCACGCAGCTGACGGCCATGGTGGGCCCGCTGGGCCAGGCCATGAACAGCCAGCCGGCGCTGGTGTACGCGGGCGTCATCCTCCTGGGCGCGGGCTTCGCGTTCAAGGTGGCCGCGGTGCCGTTCCACATGTGGACGCCGGACGTGTACGAGGGCGCGCCCACGCCCGTCACCGCGCTGATGAGCGCGGGCGTGAAGGCGGCGGCCTTCGCGTGCATGGTCCGTGTCTTCATCACCGTGGGCAAGGGCATCGACCCGCAGATGCTGCTGGTGCTGTTCTCCACCCTGGCCTTCCTGACCATGGTGGTGGGCAACCTGCTCGCCATTCCGCAGCGCAACGTGAAGCGCATGCTGGCGTACTCGTCCATTGCCCACGCCGGCTATCTGCTGATGGGCGTGGCCGCCCTCTTCGTCAACGCGCCGGGCGAGCAGTTCCGCCTGCTGGGTGCCTCCGCGCTGACGGGCGGCACCCCGCTGGACCTGGCCCGCTCGGAGGCGCTGCGCGGCATCCTCTACTACCTGCTGGCCTATACCTTCAGCGCGGTGGGCGCCTTCACCCTGGTGTCCGTGCTGGAGCGCCGCGAGGACGAGGACAAGGGCACCGCGTGGGACTTGGAGCGCTTCAGCGGGCTGGCGCAGCGCCGGCCGGGCTGGGCCTTCGCCATGGCGGCCTTCATGCTGTCGCTGGGCGGGATTCCTCCCACCATCGGCTTCATGAGCAAGCTGCTCATCTTCCAGAGCGCGGTGGACGTGGGCCTCATCGGCCTCACCATCGTCGGCGTGCTCTCCAGCGCCGCGGGCGTCTATTACTACCTGCGCGTGGTGGTCTACATGTTCATGCGCCCGGTGCCCGAGGGCGCGCTGACGCTCGAGCGCAGCTGGGCCACCGAGACGGCGCTGGTGCTGTCCACCGCCGCCGTGGTGGTGCTGGGCATCATCCCCGGCCCCGTCATGGGCTGGCTGATGCAGGCCAGCACCCTCTTCGGCCGGTAGCCCCGGCTCCAGGCTCCAGGCTCGACGAAAGCCACGCCCGCCCCGGCCTCGTGCCCGGGCGGGCGTCGTCGTTTCAGGCTCCCGCGCCCGGCAGTCCCGGCAGCGGCCCGCGCAGCTCGTACGTCTCGTGGCACACGTGCGCGCCCGCCTCGCGCAGCAGGCCCTCCAGCCGCGCGTCGTCTGCCAGCACCACGGTGAGGGCGTCCACCCCGTCCCCCATCCGGGCGAAGGCGGACTCCAGCAGCGCCCGCGCATGGCCCGGGGACACGGCGAAGAAGGGGAACAGCAGCCGCGCGCCCGCGCGCAGGTCCATCATCCCCAGCTCGCCCGGAGTCCCCGCCTGCGCCAGCCGCAGCAGCTGGTGCGAGGCGCGCGTGGCGAAGCGCGCCAGCTTGCCCGGCATCATCCCGAAGGCCGCCGTCAGCGGCGCCCAGTCCGCCGGGGCCGCCGGCACCACGTCCAGCCCCGCCGGCGCGGGCGGCAGCGTGGCCAGGTGGGCGCGCGTCACCTTGAGCGTCACCCCCTCCCGCACGCGGCGCATCCCCACCGAGGTGTAGAGGCCCAGCGCCGTCGCGTTGTCCCGCTTCACCATCAGCGCCCAGCGCTGGCAGCCCTGCCCCCGGAGGCGCTCCGCCAGCCGCTCCATCATCCACCGGCCCAGCCCCTGGCCCCGGGCGCGGGGGTCCACCACCAGCTGTCCCACGTAGCCCAGCTCGCCCATCGGGTCCGCCGCCGCGTAGGCCACCACCTGCCCCTCCGGCCCTTCCGCGAAGACAGTCATCGGCGCGAGCTCCGCCGCCCACACGGCCTCGGGAGGCGGCGGGTCTTCCACCCCCAGCTCCGCGAACAGGCGCACGAAGGTTGCGTGGTCCTCTGCTCGCCCGGGCCTCAGCACCCACAGTGGTACCCTTTGTCCCACTTCCACTTTCATCTACCACCCCTCCTGGAGGCTGGAGTGGAGAATGACGGTAGCGGAAAGCCTGTCCGGACGTAGAAAAGAAGGCGGCCCGACACCCCATGAGGGTGCCGGGCCGCGGGTCTTCTCAAGGTGACTCACCGGAAGTGCTGAAGGGGTGGGGGGGAACCGCCTTCAGCCTCGCTTCGATGTGTCCCGCCCATCCCTATAGCAGCCCCCGTGCCAGGGCCCGCGCGCGGGCAAAGTCCAGTTTTCTCAAGCACTTGGCGAAGAGCCCTGCCCTGCCAGGCGCCGCCGATTGCATTGCAGCACTGAAATCCGGTTGCAGATGTGAAAATGGCGAGCAAATCCAGGCACTTGCGCTTTTCACCGATGAACCCGCCCATTTCGGATCTGAATCCATGGAAAAGTTCCGCCTGCAGCCGCGTGCGAGAGCGGCTCGCTACTCGCGTGCCGGCTCGGGGGGCGGGCGGAGGTTGAGGCGCTTCATCTTCCGCCACAGGGTGGTGGAGGAGACGCCCAGCTCGTCCGCGACGCGGGCCAGGTCCACGCCGTGGCGCTCCAGGGCCTGGGTGATGGCGTGGCGCTCGGCCTCTTCCACCACCTCGGCCAGGGTGGGCCCGGTGCTGGGGAGGCGGCCGCCGCCCCCCTGCCCGTCGAGGAAGGCCACGCTGGGGGTGCCGTGCGAGGGGGTGAGGCGCCCCTGGCGCAGGGGGAAGTCCTCGGGGAGCAGCTCGTCATTCTCGGCCAGGGCGGCGGCCTGCTCCACCAGGTTCTCCAGCTCACGCACGTTGCCGGGGAAGTTGTAGCCCATCAGGTGGGCCACGGCGGAGGCCGACAGGCGCTTGGGCTTGGGGCTGCGGGCGTTGGAGCGCTCCAGGAAGTGCTTGGCCAGCTCGGGCACGTCCTCCAGGCGCTCGCGCAGCGGCGGCACGCGCAGGGCCACCACGTTGAGGCGGTAGTAGAGGTCCTGCCGGAAGCGCTTCTCGCGCACCTCCAGCTCGATGTCGCGGTTGGTGGCGGCCACGGTGCGCACGTCCACCCGCAGCGCGGTGGACTCGCCCACGCGGCGGACCTCGCCCTCCTGCAGCGCGCGCAGCAGCTTGGACTGGAAGGCGGGGCTCGTCTCCGTCACCTCGTCGATGAAGAGCGTGCCGCCGTCGGCCTCCTCGAAGAGGCCCCGGCGGGCCTTCACCGCGCCGGTGAAGGCGCCCTTCGCGTGGCCGAACAGCTCGCTCTCCAGCAGGGCCTCGCTGATGGCGGCGCAGTTGACGGGAACGAACGAGCGCACCTTGCGGCGGCTGTGCGCATGGAGCGCGCGCGCCACCAGCTCCTTGCCGGTGCCACTCTCGCCGTGGATGAGCACCGTGGCGTCGCTCTGGGCCACGCGCCGCAGCCGCGTGGACAGGTCCCTCATGACGGCGCTGCCGCCCACCAGCGCGGACAGGCCGTGGCGCTGGTTGAAGTCGGTGGCGAGGTTGTCGACGTCGCGCTGCAGGTGGGAGCGCTCCAGCGCGCGCTCCACGCGCAGCCGCAGCTCGCTCTCCTTGAAGGGCTTGGTGAGGTAGTCGTAGGCGCCCAGGCGCATGGCGTCCACCGCGCTCTCGATGGAGCCGAACGCCGTCATCATGATGACCTGCAGGCGGGGCGCCACCTCCAGCGCGCGCCGCAGCAGCGTCAGCCCGTCCATGGGCTCCATCTTCAAGTCCGTCAGCAGCAGGTCGATGCTGCCGCCGGCCAGCTGGGCCAGGGCCTCCTCGCCGGTGGCGGCCTCGAAGACGGTGTGGTGCTCGGCGCGCAGCAGCAGCGCGGTGGTGGCGCGCATGTTGCGCTGGTCGTCCACCACGAGGATGCGTCCACGAATAGGAGAGGTGTGGGCGTCGGTCATGGGAAGGACGGGGGCTGAGAGAGGGGCAGCCGGAAGGTGAAGGTGGTACCGCGTCCAGGCGTGCTGTCCACGGCGATTTCGCCCCGATGCTCTTCGAGGATCCGCTTCACGACAGCCAGGCCCAGGCCGGTGCCCTGGGCCTTGGTGGTGAAGAACGGTTCGAAGACGCGGTGGAGCAGCTCCGCGGGGATGCCCGGTCCCTGGTCGGCGACGTCGATGCGCAGGTGGTCCCTGCCCGCGTGGGCCTCGCGGCGCGCACGCACCTGGACCAGTCCGCCCTGGGGCATGGACTGGATGGCGTTCACCGCGACGTTGACGAGCGCCTGGCGGATGAGCCGCCGGTCCATGGGCACCGGCGGCAGCCCCGGCTCCACCTCGGACTGGATGTGGACGGGGCGGTCCACGCCGCCGCCCTGCGCGCGCGCGGCCTCCAGCGAGTCCTGCAGCACGCGGCCCAGGTCCTCGTGCTGGAGCACCGGGTCCCTGGGGCGCGTGTAGTCCAGCAGGTCGCCGACGATGCGGTTGAGCCGGTCGCTCTCCTCGCCCAGGATGTCCAGCAGCATGGCGGCGTCGCCGCCCGGGTCCAGCAGCCGGCGCAGCGAGGCCACCGCGTTGAAGATGACGCCCAGCGGGTTGCGGACTTCATGGGCCACAATCGCGGACAGCTCGCCCAGGGCCGCCAAGCGCTCGCGCTTCACCATCTCCGCGCGGGTGGCGGCGAGCTCCGCGTAGCTGGCCCACAAGGACTCGTACAGGCGCGCGTTGGCGATGGAGAGCGCCAGCTGGCCGCAGGTGGCCTCGGCCAGCTCGATGAGCTCCGGCCCGAAGGCGCGCGGCCGGCGGGTGTCGTCCACCACCACCACGCCGATGAGCTCCTCGCGCGAGGTGAGCGGCAGGGCCAGCAGCGCCTTCTCCCCGAAGCGCTGCACGAGCTGCGCGTCGTAGCCCTCGACGGAGACGGACACGTCTTCAATCGCGATGGGCCGGCGCTCGCGGGCCACGCGTGTGGCCAGGCTGTCGCCGTGCAGCGGCAGCACCACCGTGCGGAAGAAGTCGCGGTGGGCCGTGGAGGCGGCGGCGCCGCGCAAGAGCTTGGCCGACTCGTCGTACAGCATGATGTAGCAGTTGGACACGTCCAGCAGGTGGACGAGGAAGTCGGAGGCCACGTCGAGGATGCTGGAGGTCTCCAGCACGCCCGACGTGGTGCGCGCCAGGTCCAGCAGCAGGCGCGTCTCCGCCAGCTGGCGCGAGGACTCGGCGCGCAGCCGGCGCTGCTCCACCAGCGTCACCAGCAGCTCCGCGAGCGTGCCCAGCAGCCGCACGTCGCGCGCGTCGAAGGGCCGGTCCCCGGCGCGCAGGACCTGGACGCTGCCGCACACCTCGCCCCCGCGCGTGAGCCGCGCCAGCACCCCGCATCCCAGCCGCCCGCCGGACAGCGCGGCCAGCGCCGCGCCCTGGACCTCGGTGGACAGGCCGCCCTCCCCCGTATCCGCCAGCACGCCCGTGAGGCGCTCCGCGTGCCCGCCGTCCCGCACCAGGTCCGCCAGGCCCACGTGGGTGACCAGCGCCAGCGCCCTGCCCTGCGAGGGCGACAGGTGCAGCGCCGCGGAGGCCGCCTGCAGCAGCTCCGCGACACGCGACAGGAAGTCCTCCAGCGTGGGAGGCACCGGCTGCGCGACGAAGCGCGCCATCTGCGCCACGGCCTCCACTTCCCAGCGGCTGCGGGCCCCATCCGCCTGCACGCGCGCGTCCGTCAGCGCCGCGCCCACCACCTTGGCGAAGAGCGTCAGCACCGAGCCATGGCGCGGGGCCACCCACTGCCCCGCCACCCACAGCACCTCGACCTGCGGCCCTCCCACCGGAAGGTACACGTGCGAGGGCGAGGCCTGGTCCGCGCCGCCGAACACGGGCCGTCCGTCCGACAGGGCCTCCATCCCCAGCCCCACGTCCTCCGGCAGCGGCTGGCCGTCACGCGCCAGCAGCCGCTCGCCGTCCCAGCGCAGCAGGCGGACCCGGAAGCCCGCGGCCTCCAGCCCCTTCAGCGCCACCCGGCGCACCGCGTCCTCGGAGTGCGCGGCCACCAGCCCCGCGGACGTCTCCACCAGGCGCTCGGCCAGGGCCAGCTCCGGCGGCCCATCCACGAGGGGCAGACAGTTGAGCAGCAGCGCCCCGGCACCGCCCTCGAGCGGGAGGCGCGTCGCGTACAGGGCCACCTCGCGGGTGGCGCCGTCCGCGCAGGGCAGCTGGTACACCTGGGTGCGCGGCTCCATGGGCGCGCCGGACTCCAGCAGGCGGTAGCGCTCCGACAGGCGGCTGCGCTCCTCCGGCTGGACGAAGTCCATCACCGGGCGCCCCTCGACCTGCTCACGCGGAGCACCGACGAGCGCGAGCCACGCCTCGTTGACGGAGCACACGCGCCCCTCGACGACCGCCAGCATGGGGTTGCCGAAGGGCTCGATGAGGGCGCGCAGGTCGGCCTCGCTGTAGCGCTTGGTGCTCATCCCCGACGCAGTACCCGCTTCTCGCCCACCCTGAGCGTGACCTTCTCCCGGTCGAAGTATTCGGACAGCGGGATGACGAACTTGCGGCTCTGCCCGACCATTTCCTTGAAGGCCTGGGTGGTAATCTCCTTCTTCTCGCGCAGGTGGGCAACCAGGCGCTCGCGGAGCCCCGCCAGCGCCCCCGCGTCGAAGCACAGCTCCTCGCTCACCCGCACCGCCGTCCCCTCCGCCACCATGACCTTCAACAACTCCTGGAGCCGGGCCGTGGAGAGCTGAAGCTTCTGCGCCAGCTCGTTGAGGGTGGGTGGCGACAGCCCCGCCGCGGACAGCTCCGCCGCGAGCCGCGTCCGCGCCGCCTCGTCTCCCAGCGTCAGCGTGCGGCCACGCCCCTTGAGGCGCACCACCTCGCGGTCCAGCTCCACCTTCCCCGCGTCCACCAGCGCCTGGGACACCCGCTGGAAGACGCGGGCATCCAGCTCCGAGGACAGGCGCTGGCGCAGCTCCTCGCGGGGCAGCCCCTCACGCAGGGGCTCGCGCTCGTGGAAGGCGGCCAGCAGGGCCAGCGCCCTCTGCTGGAGTCCCTCGAAGACCTCGCCGGACAGGTACAGGCGCCGCTCCCGGTCCACCAGCAGCGCCCCGCCCCGCGCGCCCAGCAGCTCCAGCGCGCGGCCGAGCACCTTCGGGCCCAGCCCGGAGCGGCCGAAGAGCTCCGGCTGCGTCAGGCCCCGGTAGCCCGCCTGCCGCAGCAGCCACGCCACCTGCCCCGCCGGGTCTGCCTCCAGCAGCGGCGCCACCACCGCCGAGCCGCCCTTGCGACGCCGCGGGGGCGTAATCGACAGGATGCGCCCACCGGCCACCGTGGCGCCCCGGCCCGGCAGCGCGCGCGAGCCGCGCAGGATGAAGCGCTGGCCCACCAGCGCGCCCACGGGCCCATCCAGCCGCAGTTGGGCCAGCGCCGTCTCCCCCGGCTCCAGCCGCTCCACGTCGAGCAGCGCCACCGTGGCCTCCACCTGCGCGGTGCCCAGGTGGAGCAGCAGCTTCTTGCGGCGGGCCAGCGGGGCCTCCGCCGCGGGCAGCAGCGCCAGCTCCACGTCCAGCATGCGCGTTTCCGGCAGCTCGCCCGAGCGCACCAGCACCATGCCCCGGTGCAGCTGCTCCGGCTCCACGCCGGTGACATTCACCGCCGCGCGCTGGCCCGCCTCCACCCGGGGCACCGCCTGCCCGTGCACCTGCACCCCGCGCACGCGCAGCGGACCGGGCAGCCCCGGCAGCAGCGCCACCGCGTCATCCACCGCCAGCGCGCCCGACAGCAGCGTGCCCGTCACCACCGTGCCGAAGCCCTTGATGGTGAAGACGCGGTCCACCGGCAGGAAGGCGGGCCCCTCCGCGGGGCGCTTGGGCAGCGCGGCGGCGGCGCGGGTGAGCGCGGCCTTCAGCGCGTCCAGGCCCTCGCCCGTCTTCGACGAGCAGGGCACCACGGGCGCGCCCTCGAGGAAGGTTCCGGCGGTGAGCGCGCCCAGGTCCGCCTCCACCAGCGCGCGCCACTCCGGGCCCAGCTCCGCCAGCAGGTCCGACTTGGTGAGGGCGATGACGCCGGCCCTCACGCCCAGCAGCCGGCAGATGTCCAGGTGCTCGCGCGTCTGGGGCATGACGCCCTCGTCCGCGGCGATGACGAGCACCGCCAGGTCCACGCCGCCCGCGCCCGCGGCCATGGCCTTCACGAAGCGCTCGTGGCCGGGCACGTCCACCACGCCGGCCACCGTGCCGTCGTCCAGCGCCAGGTGCGCGAAGCCCAGTTCCAGCGTGATTCCGCGCCGCTTCTCCTCCTTGAGCCGGTCGGTGTCGATGCCGGTGAGCGCCTTCACCAGGGACGTCTTCCCGTGGTCGATGTGCCCCGCCGTGCCGACAATCATCGCCGCCCCCCAGCGTCGCGGCTCATGCGCCGGCCTTGTCGGGGTCCTCGTCGAAGCGGGCGTCGCCGGTGACAGGCTCGTAGTCCCAGGGGAACACCACGAGCGCGGCGGTGGCCAGCGCGCAGTAGTCCGGCGCGTAGCCGTCCGGCCGCGCCACCAGGCACGCCGTCTCCACCTTCTTCGCGCCCGCCTCGCGCGCCAGCGCGGTGGCCAGCCCCAGCGTGTCGCCGCTGGAGGCCACGTCGTCCACGATGAGCACCCGGCGGCCCTTCAGCTCGCGCGGCATCTCTCCCGCCAGCTTCGGGTTGCTCCGCGAGCGCTCACCCTCGCCCCTGTCCCGGCTGCGGCGGCTGATGCGCACGGGGAAGAACTCGCAGCCGAGCGCCGACGACAGCGCCCCGCCCACGAAGACGCCGCCGTGGGCCACGCCCACCACCGCCTGCGGCGCGAAGGACTCACGGATGGCGCCCGCCAGCTCCTGCACTGCGCGGTCGAAGTCCGCCCACGACAGCTCTCGCATGCCGGCGGACCGCCCGCGGGACTGGTCCCTCCCGGTGGGCTGGCGCGGGGCCTCCGCCTGCGGCGCCAGCACCAGGTCCACGGGGATGGACACGAGCTTCTGCGCCTGCCGCCGGTCCGCCTTGGACGCGGACGCGGCGGACTTCTTCGGAGAGGACTTCGCGGTGGGCTTGTTGCGCTTGCCCTGGGCCTTGGGCCCGGGCGCTACCCGCTTGGTGGCCACGGCGGTGACTCCGGATGGGATGCGTGCGGCCCCGTCATACCCCGAGGGCCGCTCCCTGGCCACAACTGGCCGCCACCCAGGCCGTCCTCCGCGTCGCGTAGGACCCGGGTGGCGGTGCCCGCCATCCTCAGGCGGCCAGCTTCTCCTCGACCATGCGGTCGGCCACCTGCTCGGGACGAAGGCCGGACTCCTTCGCGCGCTTCAGCACCGTGTCGATGGTCTCGAAGATGAGCGCGGCGCGGGCATAGGCCTTGTTCCGGTCATACCCCGCCCACTCCTGGGCCACGTTGATGAGGCCGCCGGCATTGGCCGCGTAGTCCGGCACGTAGAGGATGCCGTTGCGGGCGAGCTGCTCGCCGTGCCGCGAGGTGAGCAGCTGGTTGTTGGCCGCGCCACACACCGCCTTCACCCGGAGCAGCGGCAGCGTGGCGTCGTTGATGGCGCCGCCCAGCGCGCACGGGGCGTAGATGTCCGCCTCCATGCGGTGCAGCGTGTCCGCGTCCACGGCGATGGCGCCGTAGTCCTTCACGGCCTTCTCCACGCTGGCGGGGTTGATGTCGCTCACCCACACCTTCGCGCCGCGCTCGTGCAGCTCCTTCACCAGGTACATGCCCACATGGCCCACGCCCAGCACCGTGACGCGCAGGCCCTTGAGGTCCGGCTTGCCGAAGAGGTGCCTGGCCGTGGCCTCCATGGCGCGCGCCACGCCGTACGCCGTCACTGGCGACGGGTCCCCGCTGCGCTCCTTCAGGCCGAGGACGTACTTCGTGTGCTTGCGCACATGCTCCATGTCGTCCGGGCTGGTGCCGCTGTCCTCGGTGGTGATGTAGCGGCCGCCGAGCGACTCCACCGCGCGGCCGAAGGACTCGAAGAGCTTCGCCCGGTCGAAGTTGCCCCGGGGCAGCATGATGACGGCCTTGCCGCCACCGTGGGGCAGGCCCGCCAGCGCGGCCTTGTACGTCATGCCGCGCGCCAGCCGCAGCGCGTCCGCCACGGCCTCCTCCTCGCTGGTGTACGTCGCCAGCGCGCGCGTGCCGCCCAGGCCGGGGCCCAGCCGGGTGTTGTGCATGCCGACGATGGCGCGCAGCCCCGTCCGCGAATCACTGAGAAGGTGGACGGCCTCGTAGCCGCCCTCGAGCAGTTGGGTGAAGTAGCTCATGGCGCGCGGCAAGTACCCGTGAGCCCCTCCCAAGTCAAATCGCGCCGCGCTCCAGCATCGTCCTAATTTCCTCTCCTGGAATGACGTAGCGCGTCGTACAGAACTGGCACGTGGCCTCTGCCTGGCCTTCCTTCTCCAGCAGGTCCGTGAGCTCCTCGCGTCCCATGGCCAGCAGCGCGCGCAGCACACGGTCCTTGCTGCACGAACAACCGAAGCGCAGGGGGTAGCGCGACATCACCTCGAAGTCGGCCTCGGGCAGCAGCGCGCGCAGCACCGCCGTCGCTCCGGCCGCCGCGTGCGACTGGAGCACGATGGGAAGCTGCTCGCGCAGCCGGGCGCCGAGCGCCTTGAAGGCCTCCATGTCCCCGTCCGGCAGCGGCTGGACGAGCAGGCCGGCGACGAGGCCCAGGTACTCGCCCGGAGGCGAGCCCGCGGTCTCCTCGGCGGCACCGTCGCCCGGGGCGGGCAGCTGCGCCAGCATGACGTGTGAGGGGAGCTGGTCGGACTGGTGGAAGTAGCGCTCCAGGTCCGCGGCCAGGTCGAAGTGCTGCAGCTCCACGGCGGAGCGGTAGTACTCGCCGCCGCCCATGTCGCGCAGCACGGACAAGAAGCCCTTGTTCCCCAGCACGGGACGCCAGTGGTACCGGCCCTCCCCGCCCACGTACTCGACGTGCAGGTTCTTCACGTACCCCCGGACGAGGCCGGAGGCGTCCCCGTCCACGAAGAGGCCGCGCAGGGGGCCGTCGCACTCCACCTGGAGGTTGATGCGCGCATCGTGCTTCTGGAGGGCGCCCATGAGGGCGGCGGCGGTGAGGGCCTGGGACAGGAGGGCGGCGGCGGCGGGGGCCGCACCGTGGGTGGCGCGTGCCTGACGGGACAGCTCCGTGGTGGTGGCCAGCACCACGCGCAGGTCCGTCTGCTTCAGCAATCCACTGACAATCTCATCGGGCATAGGGGTGCGATTAGCGTGCACGAGCCCGCTTTGCCCGCCAACGGCAGAAGGCGGGCGCCCCGCCGCCCGCCGGGGAGGCAGCAGTGGGGGGCGGGGTGACGCATAAGGACTGCCTTATGCCTCCGTGTGGGACTCCTGCCATCCGGGGGTGCGGAAGAAATCCAGCCTCCTGGCCGGAACGGCTATAAACCGCCGTCCGACTGTCACCCGACCTTGACGTGGACGCGGTACCCGCCCGCGCGCCGTCGCTGGAGACCCGATGAGCAGCCAAGCCGCCGCAGCCGCCGTTCCGACGAAGACTCCGCTCCTCAAGTCCCGCCTGGGCTCGTTCCTCGCGGTGGTGCCCCTGTCCCTCTGGGTCGTCAACCACCTGTGGGACAACCTCTCCGCCTTCAACGGCGCGGCGGCGTGGGAAGCCTCGGTGACGAGCTACTCCAACCCGTTCGCCCAGGCCTTCACCTTCATCATCGTCCTGCTGCCGCTGCTGCTGCACACCGGCTGGGGCCTGATTCGCCTGTTCAACTTCCGGCCCAACAACGTCCGGTACAACAACTACGGCAACTTCAAGTACATCATCCAGCGCCTGAGCGCGGTGGGCGTCCTGTTCTTCCTCGGCGCCCACATCTGGCTGGCCTTCCTCCACCCGCGGCTGGTGGAGGGGCACCCGGAGCCCTTCTCCGACATCGCCCGGGAGATGCACCACCACATGCCCACGCTCATCGTCTACCTGCTGGGCACGCTGGGCACCTCGTACCACCTGGCCAACGGCCTCCAGGGCTTCGCCATGTACTGGGGCCTGCTCGCCAGCGAGCGCTCCATGCGCCGCTTCGAGCCGGTCGTCATCATCATCTTCCTCGTCCTCACGGCGATGAGCTGGGGCGTCATCTACGCCCTCTACACCGCGGGCGCCGCCTTCAGCCCCACGGGCGCCTCGCCTCCGTGACGCGGGGGCCGTGGCGGCACGCCCCGCGTGCCGCTGGAAGCACAGTGCGCTGAAAAAGAAACCGGCCGCTCCCGAGTCCTTCCGGGAGCGGCCGCTTCATTTCCAGCTGCTTCGAACTGCTGGGACGGGCTTCAGAACGGGATGTCGTCGTCACCACCGGCGTGTCCACCACCCATGTTGCTGTCATCCATGGGGGGCGGCTGGCCGTAGTCGGTGTCCGCGCCGTTGCCACGCTGCGGGGACGACTGCCGGCGACCACCACCGCCGCCGCCCGCGCTCATGCCCTCACCGGCGTCACGACCACCGAGGAACGTCACGGCGTTGGCCACGACCTCGGTGGTGTAGTTCTTCCGGTTCTCCTTGTCCGTCCACTCGCGCGTCTGCAGGCGGCCTTCGACGTAGCACTGCCGTCCCTTCTTCAGGTACTCGCCGCAGAGCTCCGCGAGCTTTCCCCAGACGACGATGCGGTGCCACTCGGTGCGCTCCTGCTTCTGGCCATTCTTGTCGGTCCAGCTCTCGCTGGTGGCAATCCGGAAGTTCGCCACCGCCTGACCGCCCGGGGTGAAGCGAACCTCGGGGTCCGCCCCCAGGTTGCCGATGAGAATGACCTTGTTCACGCCTCCAGCCATGACCGCTCCTATAGCTGGCCCACCACGGGCCAGCAGCACCCTGCCCGGGACACTCCTGGCAGGTTGGTTCCACCTATAGCAGTCCACACCGACATCGGACCAAACGCGAGAAATGTTCCCGGCGGCCCGGACGCACGGCTGCTCTCCGGGCAGGGAGGCGTCCTGCCCGGGGTGGAGACCGGAAGGTGGGAGCAGCGCCCTACCCGCCGGGACGCGTCTCGGCGGTGCGGGCCTCCGGCGGTGTGCCGGCGCGCGGCGGCACGGGCGCGTTGCCGGCGGGGGCCACCACCTGCACGGGGGTGCCCGCGTCGCCCGGCTTCGGCGCCTTGGCCTCGGCCACCTTCTGCGACAGCGTGGAGTCCAGCCCCTTGGCGAAGGCGGCGAGCTGCGGGTCCGTGGCGCCCAGCGTGCGGCGCAGCGACTTCCAGAAGGGGTGGTCCGCCTGGCCCGCCTGCACCAGCGCCCGGGCCAGCAGCGTGGTGGAGGCATCGCGGTCCCCGGCGCTCGCGGCACGCAGCGCCACCACCAGCTCCTCGGGCGCGGTGCGCGCCACCTCGCCCAGGGCCTCGGACAGCTCCTTCTGCGACTGCGCATCCGTCCCGGCGACGCCGGCCAGCTCCAGCACCCGGGCCAGCGCCTCGGAGTTACCACCCGCGGCCAGCTCCACCATGCTGCTGACGCCCGGCACCTCCACGGAGAGCACCCGCGCCACTTCCCTCAGCCGGCCGTACACCTCGCCGGTGGCCGCGTAGCTGTCCAGCAGCGTGCGCGCGCCCAGGTAGTCATGCGGGTTGGACTGGTAGAGGCTCTCCGCCAGCACCGCGCGGACGGCCGGGTCCCTCTCGCTGCGCCACGCGGTGCGCAGGAAGCCGATGTTGCGTTGGTCCCGCTGCTTGCCCAGGTCCAGGTACGTCTTGATGCGCGCGGCCACGTCGTTGATGGCGCTGGCGGGGCGGCTGCTGTCGGCCAGCGCGGCCACCGCGTTGGAGGGCCCCAGGCTGGAGCCGGTGGCGGCCACCGCCGCGCCCAGCGCGTCCAGGCCTGCGACGATGGGGCCGGCGCGGCCCGCGAAGTCGTTGGCCATGATGGAGAAGGTGAAGCGCTCGCCGCCCGCGCTCGTCACGTAGCCGCTGAGCGCGGACACGCTCTCCAGGGTGCCCGTCTTCGCGCGCAGCTTGCCCACCGCGTCGCTGCCCTCGAAGCGGTACTTGAGCGTGCCGTCCTTGCCGGCGATGGGCACGGACGACAGGTACTCGGGGGCGAAGGGGACGCGCTCCACCATGTGGCGCAAGAGCCGGTTGAGCTGCGACGCGGAGAAGCGGTTGGCGTCGTTGAGGCCGCTGCCATTCTTCATCACGTAGGTGCCGCGGGGGATGCCCACGTCACGCTCCAGGAACTGCTCCACCACCTCCACGCCCTTGGTGAAGGAGCCCGGCGCGCCCTTGAGTTCGGCGCCCATCGTCTTGAGCAGCTGCTCGGCGACGAAGTTGCTGGAGAGCTTGTTGAGGCGCTTGAGGAGCACGTCGAACGTCTCGGACTGCGCCACGTACAGCATCTTGGCCTTGGACGGCGTCAGGCCCACCTTCACGCGGCCCTTCATCTTCACGCCGCGGGTGGCCAGCAGCTGCTTGAGCGTCTGACCGAAGTACATGGGCGGGTTGTCGATCTTCTTCCACACGCTGACGGCGCCGCCGCGCTCCTCGGGCACCTGGCCGCGCACGACAATCTTCTGCTGCGAGCCCGCCGGGTCCGACGTCACCGACACGCGGCGCGCGCGGCGCGAGCCGGTGGTGAGCTGGTTCTCCACGATGAAGTAGTCGCTGGGCGGCTCCATCTCCACCGTGCCCTTGGCGCCCGGGCCACTGCCCGCGCGCAGGTAGATGGCCACCGCGTTCCAGTTGAGGCTGAGCGCGCCGGTGGGCGCCATGTAGGCCCGGTCCGAGTCCTCCTGGTCATAGCCGGGCGGCGTGCGCTCGGCGTCGAACCAGGAGTCGTCCACGACGATTTCGCCCACCTCGCGGACACCGACGTGCCACAGCTCGGAGACGACGCCCCACAGGCGCTCCGTCGTCAGGGATGGATCGCCCTTGCCGCGCACGTACAGCGTCTTCACCTTGCCGTCCGAGCCCAGCTCCGGGTCCACCAGGAACTCGGTGTCGTAGCGGAACTCGGGCCCGAGCGTCGCCAGCGCGGCGGCCGACGTCACCAGCTTCACGTTGGAGGCCGGGTTGAGCAGCTCGTCTGCGTTGTGACTGAACACGACAGTGCCGTCATCCAGGCTCTGCATGTGCACGCCCACGCGGCTCGCCTTCAACGGCGAGCGCTGGAGCACCTCCATCAGTGCCGCCTTCAGCGCCTCACGGTCCGCGCGCTTCTCGGCCGATGGAGGCGCCGACAGCGCGGCGCTCGGGAGTGTCAGGAAAAGAATGGACGCTGCGGCCAAGAAGGGGCTGGCTCGATGGACCTGCACACTCGCTCCGGGGAAGTCGCGGGCCATTATGGGGAGGGCGGCGAAAGGCCGGCAAGGGAGAGAGGCAGCCGGAGTCCACGGTTGGGCGCTTACCCTTCCACCAGGCGGCAAGCGGATGCCTGGCGTGTGGACTTCTTTTCACTGCGACCCCGCTCAGCCTCCAGGACTCCACGGGCGTAGCATCGCCGCTGTCCCTGACATCCCCTGTGAAGGTTCCGCGCCAAAGGAGGCCTCTGTCCTACTCGTGGGGGGCCAGGGGGCATAGGGCTACCGTGTTGCTGGAGCCACCCGCGGCCCTGGACCGGTGCCACGGGGAGCGGTAACGGAAGGCCCGGGCGCCCCGAAGCCGGAGCGCCCGCCCCTGGAGGAGGACACGTCGATGCGAGCGGTGGTGCAGCGGGTGCTGGAGGCGTCGGTGACGGTGGAGGGCCAGCGGGTGAGCGAAATCGGCCCGGGCCTGCTCGTGCTGCTGGGCGTGGGCCGGGGGGACACCGAGGCGGACGTGGCGTGGATGGTGGAGAAGCTCGCCACCCTGCGCATCTTCGAGGACGCCGCGGGGAAGATGAACCTGTCCCTGGAGGACACCTCGAAGCAGCTCATCGTCGTCAGCCAGTTCACCCTCTACGGCAACGCGCAGAAGGGCCGGCGGCCCAGCTTCATCGACGCCATGGAGCCGGTGGGCGCGAAGGCCCTCTACGAGCGCGCGTGCGAGCTGCTGCGCCAGCGGGGCCTCACGGTGGGCACCGGCATCTTCGCCGCGGACATGAAGGTGGCGCTCGTCAACGACGGGCCCGTCACCATCCTCCTCGACAGCCCGGGCCCCGCCGCGCCCCGGCCCGCCTAGATTCGGACGCCGGAGCCCTTCGTCACCAGCGCCGCCAGCCCCTGCTTCGCCAGGGCGGCGCCGCGCACGTGGGCGGTGAGCGCGCCCAGCTCGCGAATCCAGTTCGCCGCGCGGGGCCCCAGGCCGGAGAAGGCCACCGTGAGCGGCGGCGGCTGGGCCACCTTCCCCATCCAGTAGCCGAGCACCTCGTCCTTCTCCGGCAGCGAGGGCAGCTTCAGCCGTGCCTGCTCGCGCACCAGCAGCCGCTCCAGCTTGCGCGGCAGGTTCACCTGCCAGTGCGCCACCGCGCGCGCCGGACGCCAGGCCCAGTCCGCGAAGGCGAAGCGCTCGTGGGGGAAGTACTCGCCCCGGCCCTGGGTGGTGAAGACGCGGTCGGGGGGGAACTCCGGAAAGGGGTCCCACTGCCCCGCCAGCAGGGAGGCCATCCCCATGTCCGCCATGGGCCGGAAGCGGAAGCCGTCGCGGACCTCGCGCGAGCCGCGCGCGTCCCAGTACGGATAGCCCGGCTCCTCCAGCATCAGCGCCAGGTGCAGCGCCTCGTCCCAGCCGTCGGCGTAGCCCGCCTGGTCCTGGCTGGACTCCCAGCCCGCGGGGCCCTCGCGCCAGAGCTGGAAGACGAGCCGGTCCACCAGGTCCGACCAGGGCTCCGCGTCCACCGAGCCCAGCCCGCCCGGCACCGCCGTGGCCAGCATCCGCTCGCAGAGCATGCGCGCCTGCCCGTCCCCCAGCGTCTCCAGCAGGGACTCCAGCGCCCGCGACGCATCCATCATGGACTGGCCGAGGAAGGGCAACACCTGCTCGTGGAAGAACCGATCGTTGATCGGCCTCAGGACGACGTCCATGGTGCTCCCCCCGGAGCCGATAGCCGCTCAGGGCCGTGCGTCTTCCTGCACGATGAGGGCGTGGATGTCCGCGGCCGTGGGCGCCTCGAGGATGGCGGCCCGGAAGCGCGGGTTCTTGAAGAGCCGGGAGATGCGGGCCAGGGCCTTGAGGTGCACGCCCGCGCTGTTCTCCGGCGCCACCAGCGCGAAGAACAGGTGGGTGGGCCGGCCGTCGATGGCCTCGAAGTCCACGCCCGTCTTCGACACGCCGAAGGCGGCCTGGAGCTGCGCCATGCCCGGCAGCTTGCCGTGGGGAATGGCCACGCCCTCGCCGATGCCGGTGCTCCCCAGCTTCTCGCGCTCGCGCAGCACCTCCACCAGCCGGTCCGCCGGCAGCAGCGGGTGGGCCCGGACCAGCGTGGCGCTCAGCTCGCGCAACACCTCCGGCTTCGTCCGCGACTGCATGTCGGCGATGACGGCTTGGGGGCTGAGGAACTCGGCGATTCTCACTGACGCTCCCGCGCTGGCGCTCCGTAGGAGCGGCAATTACTCCTCACCCTCGTTTAGCGCAAGGGTCGCCTGTCCTGCCGCGACCGCTCGCGCTCACTGCGCATCATGGCGGAGGAGGGACGGAGCCGCCACACGTCGCGTCGTCCCCCCATACCCGGGGGCGATATGCGCTTCACGGGCTGGCGTTTTTCCCCTCGAGTCCGCCAGTCAATCGCGGACCTGGAGGACTTCCCATGAAGCGCTTCTTCCTGTCGACTGTCGCCGTCGTCTCCGTCATGGGCACGGGCTGCGCGGCCACCTCGGGTGCCCACGCCTCCTCGGGCGGCGTGCGCCTCGGCGACGCCTCCGAGGAGCCCCTTCGCCTGGAGGGCACGGCCATCACCGGCCCCACCTCTTCGCTCGTCATCGCCGGGGACGGCATGCGCGGCCGCTATCTCACCCGGCACGTCTCGCTCCAGTGGAACTACCAGGAGCTGACCGGCTCGGTGGGCGAGGTGGCCACGCGCCTGCAGCTCGCCGAGGGAGACGACACCCGCGTCTGGGGCAGCTTCGCCGGTGTGCCGGTGGACCTCACCGAGGACGGGACGTGGCTGCAGGGCCGGGTGGGCGCGTGTGCCTACGCCTTGAAGCGCGACGGGGACGCGCTCAAGGGCATGCGCGAGTGCGCCAACAAGCTGGAGCGGGGCATCGAGGTGTCCTTCCCCCAGGCGCTCGCGGAGCGCCCCGTGGGCGAGCGGGCGGCGCTGATGACGCTGATGCTCGTCAACACCCGGCCGCCGGAGTCGGCGCCGCACATGGCCATCCCGAACAAGGGCGGCGCCGAGCGCCTCACGCGCTTCAGCGACTGCCGCCACGCGAGCTTCTGAGCGCTTCGCGAGCCCGCGGGCGATATGCGCTCCGGCGGCGCGCGTTCCCCCGGATGGATGGTCCCGCCAGGGGATTGGCGGGAGGGGACTCCGGCCCAGGGGGAAGACACCCCGGGCACCGGCGGCCATCCGCAGAAGCACCGCGCTCCAGCCACACACCGGGCTGGGGCGGGCGCGCTCCGCCGCCTTGAGGGGGGTGGCGGGGCGCGCCGCTTTTTTTCCACCGTCGCGCGGCCCGGCCTACCGGGACGCTCAGGTTCCGCCAAAGCGGCCCGGCTGCACGGGCCGCTCAGGTTCCGGTGGCCGCCGTGACTGGCGCGGGGGCGTGCGGCTCGATGAGGCCGTACTGGCCATCCTTGCGCCGGTAGACGATGCACAGCGCATCCGACTCCACGTTGTGGAAGACGTAGAAGTCGTTGTTCATCAGGTTCATCTGCATCACCGCGTCGTCCACCGAGAGCGGCTTGACGGCGAGGTGGGTGGCGCGGACCACGCGCGCGGCATTGGGCACCGCCGCGGGCTGCACCGGCGTCACGGAGGCGGGCTTCGGCTCGGGCACCGCGCTGACGGCCGGGGCCTCGCTCGCGGCGGCCAGCCCGTCCACGTCCGGCGGCATCTCGAACACCGCGTGGCGGACCTTGTGCTGGTTCACCAGGTCCTGCCGGTGGTGGACGCGCTCCTTGCCGTGGTGCGTCTTCAGCTTGTCGCGGTAGCGGCGCAGCTGCCGCTCGATCTTGTCCATCGCCAGGTCGATGGACGCGTACATGTCATCGCTCTTCTCCCTCCCCCGGAGCACCCAGGCCCCGGAGTGGATGGTGATGTCCGCATGATGGAGGTGGCGTTCCAGTGACAGGACCACGTGGGCTTCGCCGGCTCGGTCCAGCAACCGGTTCACCCGTTCGACCTTCTCGCGTGCGTATTCTTTGAGGGAATCGGACGCCCCAAACTGCCGGAAGGTGATGTTGAACTGCATGCGTGGCTGCCTCCTAGGGTGAGAGGGGAGCTCCGTGACAGATCAGAAACGCTCTGCCCCCGGGAAAGCAACCCGCCCCCCCAGGTTGCCTGTTCCCGGACGCACCACCCGTCCGAGGGCGGACATCCGCCAGGCACCTGGCGTCGCTGGCACCGGAACCCTTCAGGGACGGTGCCAGCGAGCATGCTAGAATCACGCGCCGCGTCAGCTCAGGCGAGCACCCCGCCGCCGGTGACGCCCAGAATCTCCGCGTTGACGAAGCGCGACTCGTCGCAGGCGAGGAACACGTAGGACGGCGCCAGCTCGGCGGGCTGTGCGGGGCGGCCGACGGGGTTGTCCTTGCCGAACGTGGCGACCTTGTCTGCCTTGAAGGACTGGGGGATGAGCGGCGTCCACACGGGGCCGGGCGCCACGGCGTTGACGCGGATGCCGCGCTCGATGAGCTGCTGAGCCAGGCCCTTGGTGAAGGTGACGATGGCGCCCTTGGTGGTGGCGTAGTCGAGGATGCCGGCCGAGGGCTGGTAGGCCTGGATGGAGGCGGTGTTGATGATGGTGGCGCCCGCCTTCATGTGCGGCAGCGCGTAGCGCACCAGGTGGAACATCGCGAGGATGTTGGTGCGGAAGGTGCGCTCGATGCGCTCGGCGTCCAGCTCCTCGAACTTCTCCACCACCTTGCCCTGGTAGGCCGCATTGTTGACGAGGATGTCGATGCGCCCGAAGCGCTTCACCGTGTCCTCGACCAGCTTGCGGCAGTGGGCCTCCACCGAGAGGTCCCCGGGCAAAAGCAGCGCCTGGCGCCCCGCGTCCTCCACGAAGCGCTTCACGTGGTTGGCGTCGTCGGCCTCGCTGAGGAAGGAGACGGCCACATCCGCGCCCTCACGCGCGAAGGCCAGGCACACCGCGCGGCCGATGCCGCTGTCCCCGCCGGTGACGAGCGCCACCCGGTCCTTCAGCCGCCCGAAGCCCTTGTAGGACTGCTCGCCGTAGTCGGGCTCCGGCTCCATCCGGCCTTCATGGCCGGGAGACGGCTGCGACTGCTCGGGGAACGGAGGCTTCGGGCCTGCGGTACGGGGGTCGGGGTTCTTCTGCGCCATCGTGGGGCTCCTGCAAGGAAGGAAGGTTCCCACCACGGTGGGAGTGCTCCCCTGCCCCGGCAATTGGCGCCTCCGACACCGGCCCCGCCGCTGCCCCGCACGCCCTCCCACCGGGGGCGCTGGCGCCCGGCTACTGGATGGTGACGACCTGTTCCTCGGAGTGGAACAGCGAGCCCTCACACGTGGACACGCCGGTGCACTCCAGCACGGTGCCCGCCGCGCTCCCGCTGAGCGTCAGCAGGTGGTTGGCCACCGGCGTGTTGGCGGGCACGGTGAAGGTGACGCGCCCGCCCTCCTGCGTGGTGGGCACGGTGGCCGAGGCGGTGCCGCCCTCGCGCAGGAGGGTGGCGGAGATGAGGCCGGGAGTCTCCACGGCCGGCTGCCAGAGGTACGAGTACGTCTGGCCACGGCTGAGCCGGTCCGCCGCGCCCTCTCCCTCGAAGGAGAAGGTGCGCTTGGCCTTGCCCGCCTGGACGACGAGCGACACGGTGTGGCCGCCGTCCTGGAGGACGATGCGGGCGTCCTCCACGTCCTGCCGCGCCCAGACGTTGGGGTCGAAGTCGAGGAAGGCGCGGGTGGGCACGCACACGTCCCGGCCGGCGGTGCTGTCCAGCCCTCCGAGCTCCAGGCTCATCGGCTGGTCGTTGAAGGTGGCCGTGACGCCCTCGCGCAGGCGGGTGCAGCGGTCCTCCCCCGCCAGGGAGAACGTGACGGTGAAGCGGTGGGTGCCGGGAGCCTCCGGGCCCTCGAAGAAGTCCACGTCGTTGAGCGCGTAGGTGAGCGAGCGGTCCGCGAGCCCGGCGAGGTCCACGGTCTCCGTCTCGGTGGAGCCGCCGCACCCGGCCAGCGGGCCGAGCGCGACGAGGGCGCCCAGCAGGACGCCACGGCGGAAGAAGGAAGGAAGGGCGTGCATACGTGACGCCTCCTATACCCCACTACCTCGCGAGAAACCCCTCCAGGCGGGCCTTCACCTCGGGCCACTCGGTGTCGATGACGCTGTAGTACGCGCTGTCGCGCACGAAGCCGCCGCGCACCAGCATGTGGTGGCGGAGGATGCCCTCGAACTTCGCGCCCATCCGCTCCATGGCGGCACGCGAGCGCTCGTTGCGCTGGTCCGTCTTCAGCTGCACCCGCATCACCCCGAGCGTCTCGAAGGCGTGGCGCAACAGCAGGTACTTGCACTCGGTGTTGACGCGCGTGCGCCACGCGCGGCGGCCCAGCCACGTGTAGCCAATCTCCAGCGTGCGGTGCTCTCGCTGGATGTCCAGGTAGCGCGTGCTGCCCACCGGCGCGCCCGACTCGCGCTCCAGGATGACGAAGGGGCGCTCGGTGCCCTGCCCCGCCGCCGTCAGCGCCCGGCCGATGAACGCCTCCACGTCCGCCTGGGTGCGCAGGGCGCTGTGCATCCACGTGAAGATTTCGGGCTCGCACAGCGCCGCCAGCGCGGGCGCGTGCTCCAGCCCCAGCGGCACCAGCCGGACGGCCTGCCCCTCCAGGACGACGGGAGGGACGACCAGGGGCACCAGTTCCCTGCGAGGAGAGTCGCTCATGGCGGCGCACTGTGCCCGTGCGCCGGCCCGCCGCAAAGCCACAGTCCCCGTCTCCGGGGACCGTCACAGCCGGCTCAGTAGTAGCGCTTGCGCTTGCTGCTGGGGAGGATGCCCAGCACCTCGCGGTACTTGGCCACCGTGCGGCGGGCAATCTCGGTGCCCTGCGCGCGCAGCAGCTCGACAATCTTCTGGTCCGAGTACGGGTTGCGCGGGTCTTCCTGCGACACGAGCTGCTTGATGTGGTGCTTCACCGCCTCGCTCGCCGTGTCCTCGCCGGAGACGCGGGCGATGGACGAGTTGAAGAAGTACTTCAGCTCGAAGATGCCCTGCGGGGTGTGCACGTACTTGCTGGTGGTGACGCGGCTCACCGTGGACTCGTGCATGCCGATGTCCTCGGCCACGTCGCGCAGGATGAGCGGCTTGAGGTGGGCGATGCCCTTGTCCAGGAAGTCCCGCTGGAACTTGATGATGCTCTCGGTGACTTTGTAGATGGTCCGCTGGCGCTGGTGGATGGAGCGGATGAGCCACATCGCGCTGCGCAGCTTGTCCTGGATGAAGTCCTTCGTCTGGCCGGGGCCCACCGCGCCCGTCTTCAGCGCGTTCCGGTAGGTGCCGGAGATGCGCAGCTTGGACAGGCCGTCGTCGTTGAGCACCACCGTGTAGTCGTCGCCCATCTTGTAGACGAAGACGTCGGGGGTGATGTACTGCGCGTCGTCGCCGCTGAAGTTGCGGCCCGGCTTCGGGTCCAGCTTGGGCAGCAGCTTCACCGCCTCCACCACCTCCTCCATGGGGACCTTCAGGTCCTTGGCGATGGCGGGCAGGTTCTTGGACTCCAGGTACTTCATGTGGCGCTTGATGATGAGGCCGAGCAGGGACGCGCCCTTCTCCTTCATCCCCTGGAGCTGGATGAGCAGGCACTCCTGCAAGTCGCGGGCGCCGCAGCCGCGGGGCTCGAGCGTCTGGATGCGGCGCAGGGTGCGCTCCGCCACGTGCATGGGCACGTCCGCCTCGTTGGCCAGGCGGATGAGCGGGTCGCCGTCGATGTCCGGCAGCTTGAGGTAGCCGTCGTCATCCAGGTTGCCGAGGATGAGCATCGCGACGCGGCGCTCGGCGTCGTTCAGGCGCAGCGTGCCCAGCTGCTCCTGGAGGTGGTCGACCAGGTCCTCCTTCTTCACCAGGTTGGCCTCGAACGACGGCAGGTCGTCCGTGGCCACGTTGCCCTTGTTGGAGGCGGTGGTCGGCTCGTTGAACTGGTAGCTGTTGAGGTACTGCTCCCAGTCGATTTCCGGCGGGCCCTCGCCGTCCGCCTTGAACTCCGGGGCGGTGTCGGCCGTGGCGGCCGGCATCTCCATGTCGCGAGGAACCTCGGCGTTGTCGGCCTCCAGCGAGGCCTCGCCCGGCTCCTTGTCACCTACATCACCCGGCGCCTGCTCGTCCGGCTGCTCCAGCAGGGGGTTCTGCTCCATCTCCTCGCGGACCTGCTCCAGCAGCTCCATTCGCGACAGCTGGAGCAGCTTGATGGCCTGCTGCAGCTGGGGGGTCATCACCAGCTGCTGCGCGAGCTTCAGGCTTTGTTTCAGTTCCATCGCCATGAGACGGGGCTCCCAGGTTGACTCAGTCCCTTATGAAATGGGACCACAATCAAAGACCGTGCCAACGTAGCAAGAGGCGCTGACTTCGTCTAGTGAGGGAAAGGTGGTACCTTGCTTGCATATCCAGAATTCCACAAGGATACCAACGACTTAACCGCACTCCGCGTGAGGCGCGGGTGTTCACAGGCCGACGCAAAAGCGAGGCCAACCCATACTAGTCACTCGGTTGGCCGGTGGCCAGTCGTGCTCAGAGCGCTTGTTGCAGGCGGAAGCGCTCTCCCAGGTAGACGGCGCGGGCCTTGGGAGAGGCGGCAATCTGGGCGGGGGTGCCCTCTTCGAGAATCTGCCCCTGTGCGATGATGTACGCGCGGTCGCAGATGCCGAGGGTGTCCTGGACGTTGTGGTCGGTGATGAGGACGCCCAGGCCGCGCTCGCGCAGCAGGAAGATCTGCCGCTGGAGGTCGCCCACGTTGATGGGGTCCACGCCGGCGAAGGGCTCGTCGAAGAGGATGAAGCGGGGCTGGGGGATGAGGCTGCGGGCAATCTCCGCGCGCCGGCGCTCGCCGCCGGAGAGCGTCTCGCCCAGGGACTCGGCGACGTGGGTGAGGCCGAACTCCTCCAGGAGCGCGTCGGCGCGCTGCTCGCGGGCGCGCTTGTCCAGGCCCTTCTGGAGCTCCAGCACGGACAGGAAGTTGTCGCGCACGGTGAGCTTGCGGAAGACGGACGCCTCCTGCGGGAGGTAGCCCACGCCCCTGCGGGCGCGGCGGTGCATGGGCAGGCGGGTGAGGTCCTCGTCGCCGATGCTGACGCGGCCCATGTCCGGCGTCACCAGGCCCACCACCATGTTGAAGCTGGTGGTCTTCCCGGCGCCGTTGGGGCCCAGCAGGCCCACGACCTCCCCTGGGGCGACGCTGAAGGACACGCCGCGCACCACCTTGCGGCGACGGAAGGTCTTCTCCAGGCCCTCGGCGGACAGCTTCGCGCTCACTTCGGGGTGCCTCCCTGGGCGGGTGCGGGCGGGGCCGCTGGGGTTGCCGGAGCCGCCGCGGGCGCCTGGGGCGAGCGGGCGGGGGTGCCCGCGCCCTTGCGCCGGGGCGGCGTGGGGGCCGACGCGGGGGATTCGAAGAGGATGACGGCGTTCTCCACCTCGAGCCTTTCACTTCCCAGGGTGAGGCGAACCTTCGTCCCCCTCATATAGGTGTTCCCCTGGCGGGCCTCCGGAGAGCCCGTGACGACGAGCACGCCGCTGGTGACGTCGTACTCGGCGCGCTCGCCGCGGGCCATGCGGTCCCCGTCCTCGGCCTGCACGCCGCCGGTGCACACCACGCGCGTCACCACGCGAGGCTGGGTGTAGTACGCAATCATCCGGTCGCAGCGAAGGTCCATGGTGCGGTGCTTCACCTTCACGTTGCCCGTCAGCGTCGCCTGGGTGCGCTCGCCCTCCACGCGGTCGGCGGAGATCTGCACCGGCTCCTTCAGGTTGACGGGCCCCAGCGGGTTCGGCGCGCGGGTGCCCGCGTCGGCGGCGGGGGGCGTGCCCGCATCGGTGGGGGCCGCGGCCGCGACGGCGGGCACGGGCTGGGCGACGAAGAAGGCCATCACGACGAACTCAATCACTCTGCCGCTCCCAGCACGGTCTCCACCGAGCCATCGAAGGTGTACGTCTCGTCCGGGAGCGACAGCTCGAAGCGGTCCGCGCGCATCCGATAGTCAGCTCCCGTCACCGTCACGCCCTCGTTTCCATTCGCCTGGCCGGTGTTGGCGTCGTACGTCAACCGGGGAGTGCGGGCCACCATGCCCTCCCCGGTGCGGATGACGACCCCACCTGACCCCACCAGCTGCTTGGACGCGAGACTTCCCTCCATATTCGGAGCGCTCACCTCCACGCCCCCCGAGCCGCCCCGGGCATCCTGGCCGGGGGGCACCTTCAGCGTGGCGTTGGTCCCCTGCACGTCCCCTCCCGCGCGCTGGTACGTCAGCCGCTCGGCGGTGCCGGACAGGGTGAGGCGCTCGCCCTCGTAGGACTCCAGGCGCGCGCCGTACAGCACCACCTGAGGGGGAGGCTCCTGCTCCTGCTGCCCCTCCGCGGCACGGCGCGGCGTGCAGGCGGCGAGGAGCATTGCGGCGAGGCTGGCGGCGGGCAGGCGTGACACGGGGGCTTCCTTATCACCGGGCAGCGGCGGGCGCCGCCTCTGGAAGTGGGGAGGGTCCGGCCGTGGGCGGACGTGTCTTCCACCGCTGGTGCATCCACACCCACTGCTCGGGCGTGCGGCGGATGGCGGCTTCGATTCGCGAGGACAGGGCCGCCGTCAGCGCCAGGGCCGCGGCCTCGCGGTCCCCCTCCTGGGGCACCGGCACCTCTTCCATGGAAAGGCGGTACCCCTCCCCCTCCCGGTGGCAGAAGCCCGTCACCACCGAGGCGCCGGTGCGGATGGCCAGGTCCGCCGCGGCGCGGGGCGTGGCGGCCAGCTCTCCGAAGAAGGGGACGAAGAGGGACTGCACCCGGGTGTCCTGGTCGATGAGGATTCCGAGGATTTCGCCGCTCCGCAGGGCGCGCAGCATGGCGCGCGCGGCGCCCTCCTGGCCGCGCCAGATGCTGCGCACGCCGCCCCGGGCCCGGAAGCGCCCCACCAGGTCCGTGAGGCGCGGGTCGGTGGTCTCCTTGGCGATGCTCTGGCTGGGGTAGCCCGCGCGCGCCACCCGCCGGGCGAGCAGCTCCCAGTTGCCCACATGCCCGGAGACGAAGACGACGCCCTTTCCGCGCGCCAGGGCCGTCTCCAGCACCCGGCGGTCCTCCTCCGGCCAGGCCACCAGGCGCTCCAGCCCCCGGTCCAGCGCGCCGGTGCAGGCGACCTCGAGCGCGGCGGCGCCCAGGTGGCGGAAGGCGGCCCGGGCCAGGGCCTGTCGCTCCAGGTCGGACTTTTCCGGAAAGGCCACCGCCAGGGACTTGAGGGCCTTGCGCCGCTCGCCGCCGGCGAGGGTGTAGGCCCACGTGCCCAGACGCGCGCCCAGGGCGCTCGCGAGCCCCAGGGGCAGGGGTTGAAGGAGCAACAGGACTCCGCGGATGAGCACGTAGCGGAGGAAACGTTTGAGGCGCTTTGCTAAGGGAGGTCGCTCCACGAGGCGTTCAATATCCCATGCGCGAATACAACTTCGACGGGCTCGTAGGCCCCACCCACAATTACGGCGGCCTCTCGCCCGGCAACCTGGCGTCGCAGAGCCACGTCGGGGAGCCGAGCCACCCCCGGGAGGCGGCGCTCCAGGGGCTGGAGAAGATGCGCTTCGTGTCCGGGCTGGGCGTGGGCCAGGCGGTGCTGCCGCCCCAGCCGCGCCCGTCCCTGCGGGCGCTGCGCGCGCTGGGCTTCACGGGCACGGACGAGGAAATCATCACCCGCGCGGCGCGCGAGGCGGAGCACCTGCTGCGGCTGACCTCCAGCGCCTCCGCCATGTGGACGGCGAACGCGGCCACGGTGGCGCCTGGCAAGGACTCGGCGGACGGCCGTGTCCACCTGACGCCGGCCAACCTGTCGCAGATGTACCACCGAGCGATTGAGGCGGAGACGACGCACGCGGTGCTGCGCTCCATCTTCGCGGACGAGCGGCACTTCACGGTGCACCCGCCGCTGCCCGGCAGCGGGCACTTCGCGGACGAGGGCGCGGCCAACCACACGCGGCTGGCCACTCCGGGTCACCCGGGCGTGCACCTGCTGGCCTGGGGGCGCAGTGCCTGGCAGGACGTGTCGGGCCCCAAGCGCTTCCCGGCGCGGCAGACGCTGGAGGCGAGCCAGGCGCTGGCGCGGCTGCACCGGTTGGACCCGAAGTCGGTGCTCTTCCCGCAGCAGCACCCGGACGGCATCGACGCGGGGGCGTTCCACACGGACGTGCTGGCGGTGGGCAACGAGCGCTTCCTGATGCTGCACGAGCTGGCCTTCGTGGACCACACGGGGCTCTTGCAGGTGCTGCGCGAGAAGCTGGGCCCGGACTTCCGCGCGGTGGTGGCCACCAGCGCCGAGCTGCCGCCGAGGGACGCGGTGAAGTCCTATCCGTTCAACTCGCAGGTGCTGACGCTGCCGGACGGCACCATGGCGATTGTCGCGCCGGTGGAGAGCCGGGAGATGCCCGCGGCGCGCCAGTTCCTGGAGCGCGTGGTGGCCGAGGACACGCCGGTGAAGGCGGTGCACTACCTGGACGTGCGCCAGTCGATGAACAACGGCGGCGGCCCGGCCTGCCTGCGCCAGCGGGTGTGGCTGACGGACGCGGAGCGCAAGGCGATTTCCGCGGACGTCTTCTACACGCCCGCGCTGCACGACTCGCTGGCCTCGTGGGTGCGGCGGCACTACCGCGAGGTGCTGCGCCCCAAGGACCTGCAGGACCCGCAGCTCGCCCGCGAGACGATGACCGCGCTGGACGAGCTCACGCGCCTCTTGCGGCTGGGCAACGTCTACGACTTCCAGCAGTGAGGCGGCTCAGCGGGCCTCCAGGGGCTGGAACGTCACGCCATCCAGCCCCAGGCGGTGTACCGCCTCGGCCATTCGCTCGGTGGCAATGATGAGGGTTGGAAAATCCCCGAGGCGGAAGACGTCCACCTGCCCCGGCAGCGTGGCGGCGTCGAGCCAGTACTTCTCCGGCAGGCTGTAGCTGGCTTCGGCGCCGCACGTCGAGCATGGAGGCTCGCGCTTCGACGGCAGGCAGCTGTCGTGGAGCCGGCCATGCAACGCCAGCTGCGGCTCCTGTAGCTCCAGAGGGGCCTTTCCCCGGAACCGAACCTGGGTTGGGCACCCCTGAATCCCGCGCACGCCCGCGTCCCGCAGCCGCTCGAGCGCTTCGCGACGCCCGACGAGGGTCCAGCCCTGGAGATGAAGCTGTCCAAAAGAGCCGGAAGCCGTGCCCATGAGAGGCCCCAGCCGGGTTCCCGGCTCCAGGACAGCCCCCGTGGGGGCCAGTGGCCGCACGGTCTCGCGCAGCCGGGCGAACTCCTCGAACGGCACGGGCCAGGAGTCGGACAACCTCTTCAGGACCGCCGCTGGCAATCCCGACAGGTCCACGCACGGGTACTGAATGCCGGCCCAGCCTCCACCCACGCTACAGGCGGAGCAGGGTTCGACACCCGGCAGGCCCCACCTGTGGGCCGCGCGACTCAGGTCACCGGTGTAGCCAGCCGCCATGTCCGCTTCGACTCGGTAGCACTTCACGCTTCCCTCCTCACGCGCGGCTGACCTCTCGTCAATAGGCTTCAATCCGTGGGCCGGGCGTCTTCGGCACGATGGGCGTGTTGTACGGCACGATGGGCCCGGAGAGCTGGAATCGGAAAGCGAGCTCGAGCGAGTGGCGCATGATGACGTCCTTCGGCGGCGGGCGCGGGTTGGCAATGATGAACTGCCGCCACGCGTGGTTCCACGCACCTCCGGGTCCCATCCCCTTTCCGCTGTGAATCTGGCGGTGGACGTTCTCGGGAATGACCATCGTGAACTGGTGGATGTCGATGCCAGCGCCCCGGAACCAGGCCGCGAACTCTGGCGCCTGGGGGAACAGATGGTGCTTGATGGACCTGCCCGACTCCGAAGGCATCGCCTGGACGAACACGGCACGGCGGTGAGGCACCCGTGCCGTCGCCAGGGGACGAGCCCCGCCCCGGATGCCCGTGCGACGTTGCCACCAATTCCGGTAGGTACCGGGCCCCCTGATGTATGGCCGCCCCACGGCCAGCTCCACGTTTGAAGCTGACGTGGCACTCGCCACTGACTCCGCATCTACATCGTCGCAGGTGAAGAGCCCGCACTCCCCCTCATCGCATGCGAGGACGACGCACCGGTCCGAGCCCGGCTCAGAACACGCGGCCGTTTCGTCCTGCTCGGCTCCTTCCCAGATTCGGACTGCAGGCGATGCGGTTCCGCATGCCACGCTTCCGAGGACGCCCATCAACAACGACAGCAGGACCGCGGCGGACAGGGCTCTAGGCATGGGCACCACCGCTTATCAGGTACCCGCCCGCCTGCCCTACCGTCGGCCTGACGGGGCCCCGAAGGCAGGGAGTGGTTCCGGAGGAGCCAGGGACCATCCTCGTACGATGGTCTCAATCGCTCCGGGTACCCACCTTCTCTGACGAGGAGGTGACATTCCCCATGATTCCGGAATCGATACAGCATTACCTCCGGCGCAATCGCGTGCGCTTCGAGCGTTACTGGCACTCCCGCGCGGTGAGTGCCCAGGAGCTGGCCGAGGCGCTGCACGTCTCGGGCTGGAGGGTGGCCAAGTCCGTCATCATCCTGGCGGACCGGCAGCCCTGGATTGTCGTCGTGCCCGCGGCGGGCACGGTGGACCTCAACAGGGTCCGCGACATGCTGGGCGTGCGCACCGTGCGATTGGCCACGGAGGATGAGTTCTCCGGCTACTTCCCCGACTGCGAGCTGGGCGCGGAGCCCCCCTTCGGCGAGCTGTATGGCCTGCCGGTGGCGGTGGACGAGTCACTCAGCCTGACGGAGCGGCTGCTCTTCCGGGCCGGCTCGCACGAGGAGGCGCTGGAGATGCGCTTCCAGGACTTCGCCACGCTGGAGTGGCCCCTGGTCGCGACCTTCATCTACCCGCAGCCCCGCCTGGTGGCGAACCCATCCCAGCGCCCGCAGCCAGTGCCGGTCGACCTGGACTCCCACGCACCCATCTGACGGGCGCTGTGCGAAGTCCAGGCTAGGGCGCGTCCGACGCGGTCCCCGCGCCGCCCGTGTTGCCCAGCAGGTGCTCCAGCTCCTGGGCCCGGGGGTCCTCGAGCTCCTTGCGCCGCGAGTCCACCCGCGCGCGCTCCTCGGCCTCCAGCCGGGCCACCCAGGCCTCCGCATCCTTGCGGGAGCCGGGTGGTAGCAGGCGCATGCCCTCGTGCACCGAGCGCGCCGCCGCGTCGAAGCGCCGCAGGGCCTCCTGCGCCCGCGCCACCGCGAACCACGCGTCGGGGCCGGGCGCGAGCCGGGCGGCCGTCTGCCGCACCTCCACCGCCCGGGAGAACAGCCCCTCCCGCTCCAGGCACGCCGCCTCCATGGACAGCAGCCGCGCCCGCTGCGCGTAGTCCGTGAGGAACGGCGTCACCGACTGCAGCGTGTCCTTCGCCCGCCGCGTCAGCCCCGCGTCCAGTTGCTGCGTGGCCAGCGTGAAGGCCAGCTCCACGCTTCCCGGGAAGCGCACCAGCAGCCGCTCCAGCGACTGCAGCGCCTGCTCACGCTTGCCCTGTGCCCGCAGCACCTCCGCACGCAGCAGGTGCGTGTCCAGCGCGTCCGGCTCGCGGCGCTCCACCTCGACACACGCCGCCTCCGCCTCCGCCAGCTCGCCCCGGAGCAGCCGCAGCCGCGCCTCGCGCGCCCACAGCGCACCGGCGCCGGGCCGGCCGTCGAAGTGCGTGCGCGCCCAGGCCACATAGCCCAGCGCCGCCTCCAGCCGTCCCGGCGTGTTGGTCAGCGCCTCCACCAGCCGCGCCGCCACCTCCGGTGAGTCCGGCGTCAGCGCCACCAGGTGCTCCAGCGTGCGCGCCCGGCGCAGGGCCTCGCCCTGCAGCACCGTCGCGTCCCCGGCCTCGTACGCCAGCCGGTACTCCAGGAAGCCCTGCGTGCCCCGGCCCAGCGCCAGCAGCGCCCGCGCCGCCACCCGGTGCGACGCGGCGTCCCGGGGCGCCAGGTACAGCGCGCGGTTGACGAAGGCGAGCGACTCCTCCGCCGCCTCGCGCCCCCGCGCCGCGTACGCCGAGGCCACCAGCCGGTACAGCACGTAGTCCGAGGGGTGCCGGTCGATGAGCGCCAGCCCGCGCGAGCGCACCTCCGCCACGGGCACACGCGCGGCGACGAGCCCCGCCAGCTCCGCCTCCGCGTCGCTCACGTGGGAGCGCCCCGGCACCAGCGCCACCAGCCCCAGCACCGCGAGCCCCGCGCCCGTGCCCAGCAGCAGCGGGGACGGCTTGAGACACCCGGGCTTGCTGGCGCCTCGCGAGCGCTCACGGGGACGGGCCGCCGCGCCGAGCACCACCAGCACCGCCACCGCGCACGCCGGCAGCTCCAGGCTGAAGTCGAAGAGGTTGTGCAGCGCCAGCGCGGCCACGCCCGCCAGCGCGGCCAGCTCCAGCGCGTCCTGGCCCTCGCGGCGCAGCAGCCGGAGGAAGCCCCACGCCGCCACCGCCAGCAGCAGCAGGCCCGGCACGCCCAGCTCCACCGCCGCATGCAGCACCGCGTTCTCCGGGTGCGTGAGGGTGTTGGGGTTGGGCTCCGTCTGGTAGCGGGGGAAGGCCGCCTCGAAGGCGCCGCGCCCCATGCCCAGCACCGGGAAGGCGCGCGCGGCCTGCGCCATCATCGGCCACAGCGCCACCTTGGACTGGCGCAGCTCCTCCATGCTGTCCGCCGAGCGCGCCTCCGTCCACAGCCGGTCCGCGGCCGTGTACGCGCCCACCGACAGCACGGCCAGCAGCCCCAGCAGCGCGGCGGCGCTCCGGGCCCACACCGGCGGAGCGCGCCCGCCCGCCTCGTGGCGCCTGCGCAGGAGCAGCAGCGCCAGCAGCGCCTGGCCAAAGACGAAGAAGGCGATGCCCCCGCGCGACAGCGTCAGCACCACGCCCAGCCCGGACGCCCCCGCCGCCAGCGCATACGGCAGCGCGCGCGAGCGGGGCCGCGTGGTGAGCGCCAGCCCCAGCCCCACCGTGGCGCACAGCCCCAGGAAGCCGGCGGCGTGGTTGGGGTTGCCGAAGGGCGTCACCAGCGGCGGCCGCGCGTGCACCCACGCGATGAGGCCGAAGAGGGACTCCACGCCCAGCAGCGCCTGGCCCAGCCCCACCACCGCCACGCCCGCGCCGGTGAAGGCCAGCGCCGCCAGCAGGCGCTCCCGGACGCGGCGCGCGCGGCACACCTGCACCGCCGCCAGGAAGGTGAGGAGGTACGCCAGGTGCTTGGCCAGCTCGCGCCACGTGGCCGGCGCATCGAGCGACACCGGCCGCGCACCGTCCAGGCCCAGCGGCGCCAGGGCGAACTCACGCAGCCCCGCGGCCTCCGGGCTCAGCACCTCCAGCACGCTCGCGGGCAGCGGGACGAGCTGCAGCGCGCACAGCACCGCGCCCGCCGCCAGGGGCACCGCCAGCAGCGGGAAGCGCAGCGACTGGCCCTGCCGCCTCGCGCCCACCGCCGCCAGCACGGCCGCCGCGCCCGAGAGCGCCACCAGCGGCCAGAGCACCCACCGCGCCGCGCCGCCCAGCGCGAGCGGCCCCAGCACGACGAGCCCCATCAGCGCCACTTCGGCGAGCAGGGTGTACCGGGACGCGCTGCGGTGGGAGTGGGACATTTGGGGGGCGCGGGGACGGCGATTATGTCACGGCCCACCTGCCCCGCCTGCTTCTGGCCCCGCTCCCGGCCGCAGAGGGGCCGGGCGTGCTTTGAAGCAGCGCGTCAGAAGCGCAGGGCGACCAGGGGGACGGTGGGGCGCGGCTCCCACCGGCGCGAGGGCGAGGTGCTCCGCGCGTCTCGCCGGGATTTCAGGTCACTCAGCTCTCCCTCCACGCGGATGCGCTCCTGGATGAGCTCCTCGCGATGGGCGCGATTGACGCGGGCCACCCGCGAGCCCCGGATGATGCCGGTGACGAGCAGCCCCACACCCACCGCGCCACCGACGGACAGCCCCGCGCCCAGGCCCACCAGCGTGGACCGGTCGTCGTCATCCGACTCGCCCAGGCCGACGATGATGAGCGGGATTCCCACCAGCAGCAGGGGCGAGAGGATGTAGCCCGCGTACGCCATCACCACCGAGCCGATGGGCCAGTTGGTGTCGATGGAGCGAATCTCGCTCTGCAGCAGCGCCACCTTCGTCGCCAGCTCGCGGATGCGCGCGTCCAGCTCCGCGTCCGTCGGCACGCCGGAGGACGGCGGGGGCACGGGCGCGTCCGGAGGCGCCTCCGCCGGAGCCTGGGCCAGCAGCAGCCGGGCGGACAGGTGCCTTCCGGACTTCGGGGCCAGCAGCGACGGCGAGGGCGACGCGGGCGCGGCGGCCAGCAGGACGGCGGCGACGAGCGACAGCATGAGGGCGGCTCCTCCCGGAGTAGAGCAGGCGGGCGACCCTAGCATCCGCCCCCGTACGCGAGGACGCGAAGCCAGCTTGCATCCGGGAGACCATCTGGCATCTTCGCCGCACCCATGCGCCGCTTCCTCCTCACCGCCGCCCTCCTGTGCTCCACCCTGTCCGGCCTCGCCGGCTGCAAGGGCGCCTGTCGCGAGCTCTCCGAGAAGCTCTGCGACTGCTCCACCAACTCCGTGGAGAAGGAGCTGTGCCTCCAGCGCGCCGCCGAGGAGGAGAACCGCGTGGAGCCCACCGAGGAGGACGAGGTGGTGTGCGAGGCGAAGCTGGAAGGCTGCGACTGCGCCGCCATCGAGTCCGAGGAAGGCAAGCGCAGCTGCGGCCTGTCGCGCTGAGCCGCCGCCGCTCCCAGCGGGGCTCAGGCCCCGGGCATCGCCGGCCGCGCGGGCACGGCCTTCTCTTCCTCCACCCACGGCTGCAGCGCCTTGCGCAGGCGTGAGCGGAACGGCGTCTCCACGTAGCGGTGCACCAGCACCGACGCCGGCAGCGCCAGCACCAGCACGGTGGCCAGCCGGCCCACGGGCGTCGCCAGGTCCACCCACGGCGCCAGCACGGCCGCGAGCGTCTCCGCCGCCTTCGACACCGGCTCCTGCAGCAGGTAGAGCGCGTAGCTGGCTCCGCCCAGGTGGACCAGCAGCGGGCGCGACAGCAGCCAGCCTGCCGGCCCGCCGCCTCGCGCCAGCCCGTACACCAGCAGCCCCGCCGCGGGCGCCAGCAGCGCGTTGTGCATCAGCGGGTACGCAATCCGCGAGCCCGCCGCGCCGGCCACCACCAGCAGCGCCACGCCCACCGCCGCCAGCACCGCCCCGTGGCCCTTCACCGCGCCCACGGCGCGCTCGCGCACGAAGGCCTGGCCCAGCAGCACGCCGAAGACGAACTCGGGCAGGCGCAGCAGCGGGTTGAACTTGAGCAGCCCCAGCCAGATGCCCCCGGAGGCCGCGTCCACCGGCCCCGGTCCGTCCGGCAGGAGCCACAGGTAGAGCAGCGGAGGCACCAGCCCCAGCACCCACACCGCGCCCAGCGCCAGGGGCAGCAGCGAGGGACGCAGCCGGGACAGTCCCCGCGCCAGCCGGGGGAAGAGGGCATAGAAGAAGCCCTCCACCGCCACGGACCAGCCCGGGGGGTTCCAGTACAGCGCCAGCCGGGGCACCCACGCCTGGAGGAGCGCCAGCGCGGTGAAGCCGCCCACCGCCAGCTTCACCGCGGCCACCTTCCAGCCGTTCGCCTCCAGCGACAGGGCGATGGTGGTGGGGGCCGCCAGGAGGAACGTCAGGACGTAGACGGGGTACACCCGCGCGACACGCGCCGCCCAGAAGGCCCGGGGCGGCGTCTGCATCTTCCCGTCCGCGTCCAGGTAGTTCCAGGCGAGGACGAAGCCCGACAGGACGAAGAAGACACCCACGGCGGAGTAGCCCGCCTCCACCCAGTTGCGCACCCCCTCGGGAGCCGTGGCGACGCACGGCTTCGCGAAGTGGAACAGCACCACGTGGAGGGCCGCGAAAAAGCGCAGCCCGGTGAGCGCGTCGAGCGCCCCGCCCCGCCGGCTCAACGCCGGCCGATGCCGTAGTACGTGAAGCCCTGCTCGCGCATGCGCGCCGGGTCGTACACGTTGCGGCCGTCGAACACGACGGGCGTCTTCATCAGGCCCTTCATGCGCTCGAAGTCCGGGTGGCGGAACTCGTTCCACTCCGTCACCACGAACAGGCCGTCCACGCCCTCCAGCGCCTCGTAGGGCACGCTGGCGTAGCGGATGCGGTCACCGAAGACGCGCTTCGCGGTGTGCGCGGACACCGGGTCGTGCGCAATCACCTGCGCGCCCTTGCCGATGAGCCCCTCGATGACCTCGATGGCGGGCGCCTCGCGCATGTCGTCCGTCTTCGGCTTGAAGGCCAGGCCCCACACGCCGAACTTCTTGCCCTCGAGCGTGCCGTAGTGCTTCACGGCCTTGTTCACCAGCAGCTTCTTCTGGCGCTCGTTGGTGCGCTCCACGGCGCGCAGCAGGTCCAGCTCCAGGCCGTAGTCCCGCGCGGTGGCCACCAGCGCCTTCACGTCCTTGGGGAAGCAGGAGCCGCCGTAGCCCACGCCCGGGAAGAGGAACGGGTAGCCGATGCGCTTGTCCGAGCCCAGGCCCTTGCGCACGAAGTCCACGTCCGCGCCGACCTTCTCGCACAGCGCGGAGATGTCGTTCATGAACGAGATGCGCGTGGCCAGCATCGCGTTGGCGGCGTACTTCGTCAGCTCCGCCGAGCGCGTGTCCATGTAGATGATGGGGTTCTCGGTGCGCACGAAGGGGGCGTACAGGTCGCCCATCACCTTGCGGCCGCGCTCGGAGTCCACGCCGATGACGACGCGATCCGGCTTGAGGAAGTCGTCCAGCGCGGCGCCTTCCTTGAGGAACTCGGGGTTGGAGACGACGTCGAACTCCACGCTCGTCACCTTGCGGATGGCGTCGCGAACCTTGTCCGCGGTACCCACCGGCACGGTGCTCTTGTCCACCACCACCGTGTACTGCTTCATCGCCTTGCCAATCTGCTCGGCGGCGGCCAGCACGTACTGGAGGTCGGCGTCGCCGCTCTCACCCTCGGGCGTGCCCACGGCGATGAAGACCACCTGCGCGGGGGCCACGGCCTCGGCCAGGTCGCGCGTGAAGAAGAGCCGCTTCTCGCGCACGTTCTTCTTGATGAGCTCCTCGAGACCCGGCTCGTAGATGGGCACTTCGCCCGCCTGGAGCATGCGGATCTTCCGCTCGTCGATGTCCACGCACGTGACGTCGTTACCCGAGTCCGCGAAGCAGGTGCCCGCGACGAGGCCGACGTAGCCCGTTCCGATGATGGCAATACGCATTGAAAATGTCCCAGTGGGGAATGTCCGGAGCAGGACTCATACGCCGGGAGCCGCACGGAAAGGAAGCCCGTCCCCCAGGGCAGGAGGGCAGCCGGCCAGCCTCACTGACCTGTGAGCAAGCGGCGCACCCGCTCCAGCCCCTTCAGGGCCGAGGCCCGCCCGGGGATGCTGACCGGACCCACCACCGTCCGGTCCAGCAATTCGCGGGTAGCCCGGCGCAGCGGCGGGAAGGCGGCGGTGGCGTCCGGGACAGCCTCCGGGAAGAGGCGGGCGATGATGGCCAGGGACGTGTAGAGGGCGCGCTCCACGCGCCACTCCGCCGCCCGGGCCAGCAGCGCCGGCACGTCCAGGGCCTTGGAGTACGGGCCCCCCATGGCCTTCGCGCCGGTGACGAGCTCCCGCAGGTCCAGGAAGGACAGCCAGGGTACTTCGTAACCCTGCCGCGCCTGCTCGAGGACGGTCAGCAGCACCGCGTCCTCCAGCTCCGGGCGGAACACGGACGGGCCGTACATCTTCATGGGCCGGGCCCGCTCCAGGATGCCCGCGGCCTGCTCCCGGCGCTGGGGGCCCAGGATGTCCGAGTAGAGGTAGATGAGGGTGCGCCCGTCGGACAGCACCTTGGTGGCGCCGGTGCCGCTGGCGTCCTCGGGACGGAACTCGTGGTTGGAGAGGAAGCCGGCGAAGCCGTCCACGTCCAGCCGCTTCATCAGGAGCTGCAGCTCCGTCACCGGGCGGAAGGCCACGTGCGGGTAGAGCGAGTCGGCGAAGGAGGCGCCGCCCATCAGCACCAGCCGGCGCCCCTGGAGGTCGTCAACCATCTGCTTGAAGTTGACGAGCTTCATCACGTTGTCGTTGGCCGAGCCCTGGTAGATGGCCAGCAGCCTGTCGCGGACCCACTCCGGCACGTCGGCTCCGCCCAGCCGGTACTGCAGGTTGTAGGCGGCCAGCGGCGCCAGGCCCTGGGAGATGGCCCAGTCCACGTACTCCTCCCAGGGCGCGCCCCGCAGCGAGCCGCGCGGAGGGTCGAACGAGGCGAGGACGCGGAAGGTGTCGAGGAGGCCGGGCGGCATGGTGGCCCCCCTTTAACGGGCAGGACGCATGACCTGCAATGCCCGCCTTCGTCGCCTTCCTCCGTGCAGTGCCGGACACCCCGAGGCGGAAGTGATGCCCAGGCGACAGGCGCCCGCCCTTCGGGGTGGGTCCGCGGGGCCGGGTGGATGAATACCTCGGCCCGTCGGCATGTCTGGGGCCCGGGCAGGCAGCCGTGGGAGGTCGCATGGGTCAGCAAGGCTGGAGGGCCGGGCGCGTGGCGCGCTGGTCGTCCCTGGGAGCGCTCGGACTGATGGCGTGCACCAGCAGCCCTCCGGCGGAGCCCGGAGGCCAGGGCGTGTCCGCCGTGGTGGAGGTGGAGACGGAGACGGAGGCCCGCTGCGAGGTGCGGCCCCCCTTCGAGCCCCACTTCGAGCCCGA
This sequence comes from Pyxidicoccus xibeiensis, assembly GCF_024198175.1. Classification (NCBI taxonomy): domain Bacteria; kingdom Pseudomonadati; phylum Myxococcota; class Myxococcia; order Myxococcales; family Myxococcaceae; genus Pyxidicoccus; species Pyxidicoccus xibeiensis. The sequence continues at coordinate 69,685 of NZ_JAJVKV010000018.1, read as the reverse complement.
GGTGGAGTGGGCCTGGACGGACAGCCCGGTGGTGCCTACGCACACCAATGTGAACTCCACGCCGGTGGTGGTCGACGTGAGCGGCGACGGCGTGCCGGACGTGGTGTTCAACAGCTTCGAGGGCTGGAACTTCAAGACGAACGGCGTGCTGCGGGCCATCAGCGGCGCGGACGGCTCGGACTTGTGGGCGGTGACGGACCCGGCCCTGCGCGTGCGCGGCTCGGCGAGCGTCGCGGCGGGAGATATCGACGGCGACGGCAGGGTGGAGCTGTGCACCGTGCCGGAGGACGCGCTGGGCATCCTCTGCTTCGAGCACACCGGCGCCTTCAAGTTCCGCGCGGCCGGGCCCCGGCTGGACTGGGGCGGCGTGTCGCTGGCGGACCTGGATGGCAATGGGACGGTGGAGATCATCGCCGGCAACCACGTCTACGACAGCACCGGCGCCCTGAAGTGGGTGGGCAGTGATGGCGTGGGAGGCCCGCCCAACGACACGGGCCCGCTCGCCTTCGCGGTGGACCTGGACGGGGACGGCAAGCAGGAGGTGGTGAACGGGCGCGCCATCTACCGGCATGACGGCTCGCTGCGGTGCAGGGCGGAGTCGCTGGGCCACGGGCTGTCGGGCGTGGGCAACTTCGACGCGGACCCGGCGGGCGAGGTGGTGGTGGTGTGGGACGGCCACGTGTCGCTGATGGAGGCCGACTGCACGGTGCGCTGGACGGTGGAGCACCTGGGCGGCGGCGTGGGCGGGCCGCCCAACATCGCGGACTTCGACGCGGACGGGCAGGCGGAGATCGGCGTGGCCGGCGCGGCCTGGTACTCCGTCTTCGAGGCGGACGGCACGGTGAAGTGGCTCAGCCCCACGCAGGACCACAGCTCGAACCGCACGGGCTCGTCGACGTTCGACTTCGAGGGCGACGGCCGCGCCGAGGTCGTCTACGCGGACGAGACGGCGCTGCGCATCTACGACGGCGCGACGGGCACGGTGCGCTTCGAGGTGCCGCACAGCTCGTGCACCGCGTACGAGAACCCGGTGGTGGCGGACGTGGACGGGGACGGCAACGCCGAAATCGTCGTGGCGCAGAACACGGCGTGTGACTTCGGACCGTTCCACGGCATCCGGGTGTTCAGGGACAAGAAGGACGGCTGGGTGAACACGCGGCGCATCTGGAACCAGCATGCGTACTCCGTCACCAACGTGGGGGAGGACGGCTCCATCCCCGCGCGGCCCGCCACCAACTGGCTGACGCCGGGGCTCAACACCTTCCGCACCAACAGCCAGGGCACGGGGACGGTGAAGCCCTTCGCCGCGCCGGACCTGGTGGTGGCGGACGTGGACTCCACGTGTGACAGCGCGGGGGCCGTGACGCTGGGCGCGCGGGTGCGCAACCAGGGTGACGCGGCGGCCTCGGCGGGTGTGCAGGTGGCCTTCTTCCTCGGGGCGGCCGGCGCGGGGGGCACGCTGCTGGGCGTGGCCACGGTGGCGGACAAGGTGGACCCGGGCGCCGAGGTGCGGGTGGAGCTGGAGCTCGCCTCCGCTCCCGGTGGGCGGGGTGCGGTGTCCGCGGTGGTGGATGACGACGGCGCGGGGCTCGGGCGCGAGCAGGAGTGCCGCGAGGACAACAACACGGCCTCGGGCGTCGTGAGGCTGGAGTGCTCGGTGAACGAGCCCCCGGTGGCGCTGTGCCGGGACGTCACGGTGAGCGCGGACGCCGCGTGCCGCGCGGTGGCCAGCGTGGACGACGGGAGCCATGACCCGGACGGCCAGCCCGGTCCCTTCTCGGTGACGCAGGCGGCCCCGGGGACCTTCGGGCTGGGGAGCCACGGTGTGACACTGACGGCGTCGGACGGAGAGGACAGCGCGGTGTGCACGGGCACGGTGACGGTGGTGGACACGACGCTGCCGCACATCGCCTGCCCGGCGCCTCAGGTGCTGGAGTGCACCGCGGGCGGGGCGAAGGCGAGTTGGGTGACGCGCGCGGAGGACAACTGCGGGCCGGTGTCGCTGACGTGCTCGCATCCGACGGGCACCACCTTCCCGCTGGGGCGGACGGTGGTGGACTGCAATGCCACGGACGGCGCGGGCAATGCGTGCGGGTGCGGCTTCTCGGTGTCGGTGCGGGACACGAAGGCGCCGGTGCCGGGGAGCTCGCAGGGTGTCGAGCTGCGGCCGGCGGACCATGAGTACCGCACGGTGACGCTGGCGGAGTGCGCAGGGGTGGCGCGCGACGCGTGCTCGGGCGAGCTGCCGCTGGAGCGGTATGGCCGCATCCTCCGGGTGACGTCGGACGAGTCGGAGGACGTGGACGGCACCTGCGATGGGGCCACGTGCGATGACATGGACGTGCGGGTGAATGCCACGTCGGTGCAGCTGCGCGCGGAGCGCGACGAGACGGGCGACGGGCGCGTGTACACGGTGCACTACGTGGTGGAGGACCCGTCCGGCAACCCGGCGCAGGGGCGCTGCACCGTGGGCGTGCCACGTGACACGTACTACGGCCAGCGGCCGGCCCAGGACAGCGGGCCGAAGTACTGCGTGGGCCAAGGCTGCGCGGCGGGCATGGGCGGCAGTCCGCTGTGCCCGTGAGCCAGGTCAGACCTCGACGAACTTCATGCCGGAGGCCCCGGTGCGCTCCAGGGCCTCCTTGATGTCCTCGGAGACGACGAGGACGACGTTCCATCCCCACGGGCGAAAGACCTTGGCGTCTCCCACGAGGGACTTGTCGATGCGCATGCCCACGACGTTCCGGTACTCACCGGCACGCTCGGGCTGGTCGTTCTCGTCTTCGGGAATCCAGCGCTCCACATGCTCCGAAGCCTGGTCGTCGATGCACTTCACCACTCGGATGACGTTGATGAGGACATATGGCTCGGGCTGTCCCTCAACCTGGATGGGGAAGGTCTGCACGTCTCCCCGAGCCAGTTCCTCGAATACGGATGCTACGCGAGGATGCACGACGGGAACGATGCCTGCGTCCGCCTGCGAGTAGTCGAGCGGCTTGCCTCGGCGATAGAGCGCCACCTTGAGGGGCTCTGTCACTGATGCGGCTTGTCCCTCCAGGAAGAGCCAGCTCCCGACTTCCTGTCCCTGGCCGTCCACAGGGGTGTCCAGGTGCCAGCGGCCTGGGGAGTAGACGTCTTCAGTCAAGTCGAAGTATCGCATCAACATTGCCTCTACTTCGCTCAGTGCTCAGTGCTCCGTAATGAGCCGACGCAACCGACTGCCTGGCGTCGTGAGCTCTTGTGCAATACGTCGGAGTTCACGAGTCAGTGCTTTACGACACTGGTCCATAGTATCGCATCCGTTCGATGCCTTTGTAACCCGCAGGAAGACCTCCCGGTGGTACGTCAGTGGATGAGGGCCTTCATGGCCCCTGATGCGCACCAGGTTCGCCGGGTCATTCTTCAGCGACATGCCCGCCTTGTTGAAAATCTTCTCGAACTGGGGCGTCCACGGTCCGCCCTCTTTGGTGGAGACGGGGTTCTTATCCGTGCAGATGTGATGCACGGTCCCATCCGGGTCCCCCTGGATGACGCCCGAACTCGCCGCCACCATGGCCACCGCATTGGGCGCCAGGGTGATGACGACGCCGTTCTCCACCACAGCCACCGCGCTCACCTGCCCGATGGCCCGCAGGTTCACTCCCAGCTGTGACGCGCTCAGCGCCGCGGCCTCGGCAAAGCCCGGCAACAGCGGGAGCCGCGAGGCCAGCCACGTGGCGCCGCCCACCGTGCCCTTCCCCACCACCAGCGCTACCGCCAGCACGAAGATGCGCGCTCCCTTCTCCCCCACCACCCGCCCGAAGCGCGCACCCGCCTCCTCCAACTCCTGGAACGTGGTGGCTCCATCCGAGGCCCCCTTCAGCTCGCGGCACGCCCTCACAATCGCCAGGAACGCATCCACGCCCACGTAGGCCATCACCAACACCGCCACCGTTGCCGCCGCCTTGGTGAAGACCGGCTCCGGGTTGGCCGCCAGCATCGCCCACGTCACCAGCGCCGACACCACCACCGCCTTGAAGAACGTCGGGTTGAGCGTGTCCTCCACCGCGTCCGCGATGCTCTCGTGCATCGGCTCCAACGACAGGCCCAGCGACAGCTGCAGCCTGTCCGTGGCCCCCAGCCCCAGCCCGTCCTCCAGCAACGACAGACAGTCGCTCGGCCCCTCATGCGCGTGGCACCAGCGGCCATAGTCCCTGCGCAGCGCGCTGCGCAGCGCCCCGTCCATGACGCTGCCGTGGGTCGACGCACGCACCAGCCACCCGGCCTCGGCGGGCCGCAGCGACAGGGGCACTTCGAGCGCCAGCCGGCCCAAGGCCTCCTCGAAGGCGTCCTCGCTCACCACCACGGACCGGTCCGTGGTGGGCGGCACGTACTCCCACGGAGCCCCCTGTCCCGTCTCCAGGCGCACCACCCGCGCGCTGGCGCAGCCGACCAGCGGCACCAGCAACAGGGCCCACCACCTCAACCTCGTCGGCATGCCATCTCCGTGATTTTGATGAAAGACACGATAACCCGGAGAGGCGACAGCCGACGCAGCGCTCACGGCTCGGTGCTGATGTCCTCCCGCCGCAGCAGGCTCGCCAGGTCCTCGTCCATCTCCTCTTCGACGAGCCTGCGTCCCGCGCTGGACAGCGCCCGCCGCAAGGCTTCTTCCACGTCGCTGGAGGCGTACGGGCCCAGCTCCCGCCTCAGCGAGAGCAGGTCCGCCACCAGCGCGTCCGCCGATTCGTAGCGCTCGCCCGGGTCGGGGTGCAGCAGGCCGTGGAGGATGAACCGCAGGCGCGAGGTCAGCGGCTCGGCGAGCCGCTCCAGGTCCTCCGACCGGAAGGTCGCGGCCTGGAGGGCCACGGCCTCGTACTCTCCGAGCGGCAGCTCCGCGTCCGCCGCCGCCATCACGCCCCGCTCGACGCGTGCCCTGTCCTCCTCCGACAGTCGCTCCTCCAGGACGGGCTCGAGCACGTCGGGACGGCTGTAGACGTTGCGCCCCGTGCCCAGCTCCAGCAGGACCGCCCCCAGCGAGAACAGGTCCGCCCGCGCGTCCACACGCTCCACGAAGAGCACCTCCGGCGCCGCGAAGTAGTGCGAGCCGTGAGGACGCCGGAAGGAAGTCTCCGCCCGCTCGGGCAGCCGGGACCAGGCGATGCCGAAGTCCGTCAGCTTCACCGTCCCATCCATGCCGACGCGGATGCGGTGCGGCTGGATGTCCCGGTGGATGATGCCCAGCGGCATCCCACGCTCGTCCCTGAGCGCGTGTGCATACGCGAGCGCCTGCGCCACTTGGAGGCCGATGTGGACCAGGAAGTCCTCCGGGAAGAAGCGGCGCCGGGCCAGCGAGAGCGCCACCAGGTCATCGACGGAAAGGCCGGGCACGTACTCCATTTCAAGGAAGAGGGTGTCCTCCGCCTCGTGCAGTCCGTACACGCGAGCCATGGCCGGGTGCTGGAGATAGCCGGACAGCCGCACGGCCTCCTCCAGGCGGCGGCGCGCCCGCACCTCCTGGGGCGTCAGCGCTCCGCCAGCGGGCAGCGGCAGGGCCTTGAGGACGCGCTGCTCCACCACGCCCGAGGCGATACGCCGGGCCAGCAGCAGGCGCACGCCCTGGGGTGCGCAGCCCAGCTCCCGCGTCAGCTCAAACGTCGCGTCCCCGGTACGGAAGAGGACCTCGGCCCCGCTGCTCCGACCTTTTCGAGTTGCCATGACGTGCGGACTCCCTTCGCTCGCGTGGACAGCAGCCGCGCGACAGCGAAGGGCAACCTACCCCATGGATTACCAATCCGGAAACGACCTGTCAGGTCCAGTCATCACGCGACGCGCCTGCCCGGACGCTGGATTTCTGCCAAATGATTTTACAAATGCGAGGCCGGGCCCGGCTCAGGGAAAGACCTTCACGGCCGTGAAGGCGACACTGCGGGTAATCGCGGCGAGCTCCTCGGTGGACTCCGGGTCCTTGTCCCAACCGTCCTCGTCCCCCAGGTTGAGGCAGACGGGGTAGCGCGTTCCATCCGGCAGCTCCGCCTCCGTGTAGCGGCCGATGACCGCGGGGCCCTTCGTCCACAGTCGCCCGTACAGCAACGAGCCCTCCACGAGACCTCCGACATTTGTGACGACGCGGCTGACGATGGAGCCGTCACGAAGCCAGGCAAGCTGATCAGCGCCGCCCGGCTGCCGGGTGTCCACGTAGCCAGTGCCGGCTACAGAGCCCACGCGCAGCCGGAGCTTCTTCATGCCGTCCAGGGCCTCCTGTGGACAGGGCGTACCGCTCACAGGGCGCAACTGTGCGCCGGGGCAGGCGGCGAGAGTGGCCGCCGCCCCCACCAGTCCCACACAGCGCTTGAGCGCGGACGCGGCGCCCTTGCCTGGCTTGAGAACCTGGATGTCATTCTGTTTGGGGGCAGGCATGGGTTCCTCCAGAAGAGCGAGCGGCGGCATCCATCGAGGGACCGTCGCGGGTGCGGTAGCATGGGGCGTGGGTGCCGGAGTCGCCACTTTGCCGCCAGGCGCCGCCTGGGGACCAAGGACCGCCTGCGGCATGGAGCGCGCTTTCATCAGGATGAGCCCCGTGGCGCCCACCACCACCGCTCCCAGCAGCGCGGCGCTCCACGGCATCCGCTTCACGGCTCCCCTCCGCAGCGAGCGCCCCGGCACTCGGGCTGGCTCGGGCTCAGGAAACTCTCCTGGAAAGGGTGTCTCCTGCTCGCGCGGGGAGGGCGGCGCCGCCGTCCGGGACACGCCGACCTCGGGTCCAGGTGCCATCCCGGCCCCAGCGGCCAGCTTCCCGCCCCACCAGGAGCCAACCTCCTCCGGCCCGGGCGCCCCGGCCTGTGGCCGGGCCAGCACCTGCGGATGACGCCTGCGGACCCAGCGCCTGGCGCCCTCATAGGCGACGTCTTCACGCCGCTGCTGCCTGTCACGCAGGATGGCCGCCAGCTGTCCCGGCGCCACAGGTCCACACTGCTCCTCACCCTCTCCCTCTTGAGTCGTGCGGGAGTCGCTGCCAGGGCCTGCGTACCAATCGAAGAGCGGGACGTCCCACTCCGGCCCCGCCTTCTCCAGCGCCGCGAGGAGCTCCTGTGTCAGCGCGGTCATGCTGGCGAAGCGCTCCTCGGACCGGAGCGCCAGCAACCGCATGACGATGGCCGACAGCGCGGGAGGTACCTTCGGATTGAGCGAGTCCAGGGGACGCGGCTCCAGCGCTTCCCAACCGCCGGCCAGCGCCAGCTGCGGCGGCGGATACTCATCCGACAACAGCCGGTAGAAGGCCACTCCCACCGCGTACTGCTCATCCGCCACCGAGTATGGATAGCGCCCCCCGCCGCCACCCCTGGCCCGAGCGCGCCAGCGAGCCACCTGAGGGCTGAAGTAACGCGGCGTACCGGGAGGCAGCCGCTCCGTGCAGGTAAGGGGCTGCGCGTCAGGGTGGAGCCCGGCCCCCCAGTCCAGCACCGCCACCTGCCCACCCGGACGGACCACCACGTTGTCGCCCTTGAAGTCGCGGTGCAGCACCCCCACCCGGTGAGCCGCCTCCAGCACCCCGGCCACCTGCTCCAGCAGCCCCGCAACCTGTCGCGCGGTGGGGTTGAGCAACCGGCCCCAGCGATAGAGGGACTCGCCCCGCACGTACTCCAGCACCAGGTACGGGTAGCCCGCCGCTCCCGCCTCCCACGTTCCAGCCGCCACCAGGCGCGGCACCCCAGGGTGGCTCACGAGGGAGAGCGCCCGGGCCTCGCGAGAGAAGCCAGCATCTTCCGGCTCGCGTGCCAGCTTCAGCGCGTACCAGGGGCCGTCAGCACGTCCTACCTCGCACACCGCGTACACGGTGCCGAAGCCACCCCTGCCCACCTGGCACACCACTTCCCAGCGCGCCACCCGCGTGCCCCTGGGCAGGGCCCCAGGCGACAGCACCCGCACCCGCGACTCCCCCGTACTCGTGTCCGCCTGTTGCAAGTGGCCTCCTCCCGCGCCTGCGGCGACTACAGTTCCAGTCGTTCCCAGCGAATGCCACGGCGACCGCTGACGTCCATCAGCTCCAGCGACACCGCCGCGGCCTGCTCCCCCTCCGGTTCCTCCCAGCGCACCGCCAGGCGGGCCGTCTCGCCCGGCGCCAGCTGCCCTCCGAAGACATGCACCGGCAGTTCGCGTGCCGCTCCCAGCGCCCGGCCCTCCGGGTCCAGCCGCACCAGCCGGGCCCGGCCGGCCACCCACGGCCCGTGGCCGGGAGGGTTGCTCAGCTCCACGCCCAGGACCTTGAGGGGTCCGGAGTTCAGAAGAATGAGCGGCATCCCGGGACGACTGGTCAGCCCATCACTCACGGCCCTCTTCCCTTCCAGCATCCGGACCGTGATGTCCTGGAGCAGGTCCAGTTCCCCCGACAGGTACGCTCCGACCAGCCCGCTCGCCGCGCACTGCCTTCTCAGCGCGGCCAGCCCGGCCTCCGCCGCGGCGCAGCGTCCCCGCAGCGAAGTCAGCTCCGCGAGCAGCCACTCCGCGGGCCGCGGCTTGCGCAGCACCTCTACCTGTGTGTCCACCACGTCCGGGTGGGAGACGAGCGTGAAGGCCACCTGCTCCGGCGCATGGCCGTCCTTGAAGCGCACGGTGAGCCCCACCGTCGCCTCCTTCAGTTCCGCCCGTGGCTTGAGCACCAGGGAGCGCTCATTCACCTCCATCCGCTCGAGCAGCGGCTGGAGCGCCGTGGTGTCCGTGGACTCGGGCGCCAGCGAGGAGTCGAACAGCACCAGCGTCACCGTCCCCGGTGCCAGCCGGAGCACCTGGATGTCCTGGAGCGCGTCTCCCGCGAGGCGGACCTCCCGCCGCGCCTCCACGCGCTTCGCCTCCACCTCCGGGGCCGCCGTCCCCATGAGTACCACCAACACCACCGAGATGGGTAGGCACATTTGCTGACAACCTCCAGCATTGGAAACTACCAGAGAGAGGTGACATGGTGGACCTCATGAGGAGGACATGATGGGTTGGCCTCGGTGGTTCCAGAAGCGCCTGAAACAGCGGGCTTCGCCCCGCCCGGTAGAGGAAGATCCGCTCGCGGAGCTGCGAGAGATGCTGTTCGCGGATGAGTCGCTCGAGAGCGCGGCCCGCTTCGCCGCCAGCCGGGGCGAGCTGACCGGCAAGAACGCCGCATGGGGGTTCTTCGCCCGCGCGGCGGACAGGCTCCGCGAGCACCACCGCGAAGGGGCCATCCGCGAGCTCCAGGAGATGCTCGTCCAGCACGGCGACGACTCGCGCTTCCGCCTGCTGGCGTGGCACTGCCTGCGCTGGCTCGGACAGCATCCCGACCGCCAGGAGTCGGCTCGCATCCTGGGCATCATCATCGAGTGCGAGCAGTGGCAAAGGCCTGACATCCTCGCGGTCTACGCCGATGGCACCGCGCGCCTCCTGTGCCCGCGCCGGGGGTTCTTTGGTTTCGAGGAGCCCTCCTCGGAGGTGAAGGAGGTTGCCCAATGGTTCGTCCAGACAGGACAGGCGCTCGTGGCCACCCAGCCTCCCCTCCAGGGTCCACGGCCCGCGCCTCCGTCCGGCGCGGAATTCCGGGTCTCCGTGCTCACGCCCGCCGGGCCGCGCATCCAACAAGGCACGTGGGACGCCCTGAGGAGCGAGGCCAGGACGGCTCCCATCCTCCAGGCCGCGGTGGCGGTGCGGCTCCGGCTGGGCGCGGAGGCGGACGGCCTGGACGAGGCCCCGGAGAAAGCCGGGCCGGGTCCTTCGCCCCCGCCCACGTACGGCACGCCGCGCCACTGAAGTCCCCGCGACGCCGGCGCGGGTGCGTCCGGCTCGGCGCTGCCCGTCTCTCCCGTGGCGGCCACGCGCGGAGCGCGGGCCGAAGTACTGCGCGGGACAGGGCCGCGCGGCGGGCATGGGTGGCAGCCCGCCGTGCCTGTGAGAAATGAGGAGGGCTACACCTCGACGAACTTCATGCCGGTGGCCCCGGTGCGCTCCAGAGCCTCCTTGATGTCCTCGGAGACCACGAGGACGATGGTCCAGCCCCACGGGCGGAAGACCTTGGCGTCTCCTACGAGCGACTTGTCGATGCGCATGCCGACGACGCTTCGATACTCACCAGCACGCTCGGGCTGGTCGTTCTCGTCTTCAGGTAACCGCCGCACCACATATTCCGAAGCCTTGTCATCGATGCACTTCACGATGCGAGTAACGTTGATGACGGCATACGGCTCAAGCTGGCCCTCGACCTGGATGGGGTAGGTCTGGATGTCTCTGGGAGCGAGTGCTTGGAGCACGGATGCCACGCGAGCGTGCACGACCGGAATCGCGCCTGCATCCGCGCATGAGTAATCGAGCGCCTTGCCAGGCCGATAAAGCCCGACCCGAAGTGGCTCCGTCACGGACGACGCTGGCTCCCCCACCGTGAAGAGCCAGCTACCAGCCTCCTGCCCTTGACCATCAACGGGAGTGTCCAGATACCAGCGCCCCGGGATGTAGAGGTTCTCAGCCAGGTCGAAGTACCGCATGGGCTCCGCCTCCAACATTCTCACTGCTCAGTAAGGAACCGTCGCAGCCGATTGCCGGGGGTAGTGAGTTCCCGAGCAATGCTGCGGAGCTCTTGAATCAGAACCTGCCGGCAACTTGCTTCAGATTTGCATCTGAGCGTGGCATCTCTCACTCGTTGATAGATTGCCTGATGGTATGCCTCGGGATGAGGTCCCTCGTGGCCTCGGATGCGCACCTGGTTCGCCGGGTCGTTCTTCAGCGACATGCCCGCCTTGTCGAAGATTTTCTCGAACTGGGGCGTCCACGGCCCGCCCTCTTTGGTGGAGACGGGGTTCTTGTCCGTGCAGATGTGATGCACGGTTCCATCCGGGTCCCCCTGGATGACACCCGAGCTCGCCGCCACCATGGCCACCGCGTTGGGCGCCAGCGTGATGGCGACGCCGCCCTCCACCACCGCCACCGCGCTCACCTGCTCGATGGCCCGCAGATTCACCCCGAGCTGTGACGCGCTCAGCGCCGCTGCTTCAGCGAAGCCCGGCAACAGCGGCAGTCGCGAGGCCAGCCACGTGGCCCCTCCCACCGTGCCCTTCCCCACCACCAGCGCCACCGCCAGCACGAAGATGCGCGCTCCCTTCTCCCCCACCACCCGCCCGAAGCGCGCACCCGCCTCCTCCAACTCCTGGAACGTGGTGGCCCGGTCCGCAGCGCCCTTCAGCTCGCGGCACGCCCTCACAATCGCCAGGAACGCGTCCACGCCCACATAGGCCATCACCAACACCGCCACCGTCGCCGCAGCCTTGGTGAAGACCGGCTCCGGGTTGGCCGCCAGCATCACCCACGTCACCAGCGCCGACACCACCACCGCCTTGAAGAACGTCGGGTGGAGCGTGTCCTCCACCGCGTCCGCGATGCTCTCGTGCATCGGCTCCAGCGACAGGCCCAGCGACAGCTGCAGCCTGTCCGTAGCACCCAGCCCCAGCCCGTCCTCCAGCAACGACAGACAGTCGCTCGGCCCCTCATGCGCGTGGCACCAGCGGCCATAGTCCCTGCGCAGCGCGCTGCGCAGCGCCCCGTCCATGACGCTGCCGTGGGTCGACGCACGCACCAGCCACCCGGCCTCAGCGGGCCGCAGCGACAGGGGCACTTCCAGTGCCAGCCGGCCCAGGGCCGCCTCGAAGGCGTCCTCGCTCACCTCCACGGACCGGTCCGAGGTGGGCGGCACGTACTCCCACGGAGTTCCCTGCCCCGTCTCCAGGCGCACCACCCGCGCGCTGGCGCAGCCGACCAGCAGCGGCATCAGCACAAGGCCCCACCACAATCGCGTCGGCACATCCATCTCCAGGACTTTCAGAAACGCGAGGCGACCTGGAGACTACGTCCGACGGCTTCCTCGACGTGTGACCAGGCGCGAGAGCACTGGCTGTTTCATCAGCGTCCCATCCCCCCAGCCTTCGGGCTGAGGACGTACGCCGCTTCCTCGCCCGAGGCCCGCTACCCCCGCCGCGCCCGCGCCGCGTTGCCCACCCGGCGCAGCGCATAGCGAGCCATGGCTCCGGCCCGTGGCGCCAGCAGCAGCTTCGCCGCCATCCACGCCGGCTTGTTGCGCGCCAGCTCCGCGCCCAGCAGCCGCGCGTCGGAGAAGAACCGCCTCGCCAGCACCCGCTGCCACCGGGGCGGCGCCAGCGCGGCCAGCACCTCCGCCGGCACCGGCGCATCCAGCAGCCGCCGCGCGGCTTCCCAGCCGTACCAGACCAGGTGCGGAAAGGCCGTGCCCCGCGCGCCCTCCACCACCCTGCCCCAGTCCAGCCCCTGCCCCGCCAGCAGCTTCAGGTCGAAGACCCACGCCAGCCGCTGCAGCAGGTGGTTGCTCGCGTGCAACGACAGGTACACCGCCTCATCCTCCGGCCGCAGCCACCGCACCGGCCGGCCGTCCACCTCGCCCTCCACCGCCCGCGCCAGCAGCGCATCCCCCTCCAGCGTCTCACCCCATCCCGCCAGCGCGCGGTAGTGCAGCTCCACCAGCCCCGCGGGCCCCACCAGCTCCAGGTGGTGCGAGTCCTCGTCGCCGTGCCGCGCCCCGTCCCCCGCGCGAATCGACAGGCCCAGCCCGGTGAGCGCCCGCACCGCGGAGTCCACGTCGCCGCGCGCCACCAGCAGGTCCACGTCCGTGGTGGCCCGCTGCAAGGGGTCCGGGTACAGCCGCCGCGCCAGCCCATAGCCCTTGAGCAGCACCGGCACCTGCCCCACCGCGGCCAGCGCCTCCAGGCTCCGCACGAGCAGCGCCTTCACCCGCATCGCCCGGGCCGCGCCCGCCAGCGACTCGCGGCGCAGCGACGCACGCGCCTCTACGGGCAGCTCCCAGCCCGCCTGCGCCACCGCGTGGTCCACGAAGCCCGCGAGCCCGTGGCGCACGGCCGCGCGCACCAGCCCTTCCGCCTCCGCACCCACGGGGGCCGCACGCGCCGGTGCCTCGGGCCAGGCGCGCAGCAGCGCCCCCAGGGCGCGTGCGTCCAGCGCCGTCACCGCCGCAGCGCGACGACGCGCCCGGGCACCGCCTCCGCCCGCGCCTGCAGCCTCGCGGCGCTCTCCGCCACCGCGTCCGCCACCACCTCCAGCGCCAGTTCCTCGTCGCGGTTGATGGCCGCGCGCCCGTCACGCCACACCAGCAGCAGCGCGCCCAGCACCGCGTCGTCGTCCTTCACGTCGATGCGGACCTCCAGGGGCACCGCCGTGCCCGCCGGCCGCTGCGTCTCGAAGACGATGCCGTCGGTGAGCCCGTCCCGCTCGCTCTGCAGGCGCAGCTCCTGCCGCGACAAGTCCAGCGCCTCGGCCAGCGGCCGCACCGCGCTCCACACGTCCTGCAGGGACGACGCCGTGCGCACCGAGCGCGTCACGTCCTTCACCAGCGAGCGCAGCCGGATGTTGCGCTGGCGCACCTGCTGCACGTCCGCCGCGCGCCGCAGGTCCAGGTAGCCCAGCTTGCGCATCATCACGATGATGACCACGCCCATGCCACACAGCAGCATGGCGCTCTGCGCGCTGTTGGCGAAGTTCAGCCCCAGCGCCGTCAGGGTGAAGAGGCCACACAGCCCGTACAGCACCAGCACCGTGGCGCGGTGGCTGAGCACCATGCGGCTCATCACCCGGTGGTGGATGTGCTCCTTGTCCGCGCTGAACATCGGCCGGCCCAGCATCGAGCGCCGCACCATGGCCAGCAGCGTGTCCATGATGGGCAGCCCCAGCGCCATCACCGGCACCAGCATGGCCACCGTCGTCCCGCTCTTCGTGCTCGTCTTGATGGCCACCGCCGCCAGCACGAAGCCCAGGAACATGCTCCCCGTGTCCCCCATGAAGATGGAGGCCGGGTTGAAGTTGAACACCAGGAACCCGAGGATGGCGCCCGCCAGCGCCGCCATCAGCAGGCACAGCAGCACGTCCCCACGCGACAGCGCGAGGATGAAGTTGGTGCCCACGCCGAAGAAGGCCACGCCGCCCGCCAGCCCATCCAGCCCGTCGATGAGGTTGAGCGCGTTGACCACGCCCACCATCCACAGCACGGTGAAGGGCAGGCTCAGCGCCCCCAGCGACAGCTCCGGACCGAACGGATTGGCGATGACGTCGATGCGGAAGCCCATCGCGTACAGCCCCAGCGCCACCGCGAGCTGCACGGCGAACTTCAGCCGCGCGCCCGAGCCCTTCAAGTCGTCATACAGCCCCAGCGCGGCAATCACCGCCCCGCCGATGAACAGGCCCGCCACCAGGTCCTTGTGCGAGCGGAAGTTGTAGCCAACCCCCGAGTCCACCAGGAACAGCGCGCACAGCGGCGCGAAGAAGCCACCGACGATGCCAATCCCTCCCAACCGCGGGATGGGACGCACATGCACCTTGCGGCTGGAATTGGCCTGGTCCAACCACCCCCACGCCACCGCCCGGTTGCGCACGACCAACGTGAGCACCAGGGACACCATGAGGGAGACGAGGAACGCGACGAAGAAGGTGATCATTCAGTTTGGGCCGGGCGCCACTGTGACGGCCCCTGGCTCGGCGCGTCAATGCGCGTGTGTGGGCAATGCATGGAGGACCCCGTGCCCGCCTCTTCAGCCACCAACCGTGCGGAATCCTGGAGTTTCACGGCAATCTTAGAAGCTGCTAGAGGAAGTCGAGCGGTCGCCTCCCTGGCGGGTATTGACCCCCTGGAGGGGCGGAAGACAATGAGCGGCCCGCTCCCCCAAATGCCCGTGCCCACCTCTCCGACGTTGCAGGCGTGCCTCGAGGGCCGCCGCAACAACCTCGACTTCCTGCGCTTCGCTGCCGCCTCGGGAGTCATCATCAGCCACGCTTTTCCACTCAGTCTGGGCAAGGGCACGGCGGAGCCGCTGGACGCGCTCACCCGGGAGCAGCTGTCGCTGGGCCGGCTGTGCGTGGCGGTGTTCCTGGTCATCAGCGGCGTGCTCATCACCCGCAGCTGGGAGCGCACGCCGGACCTGGCGCGCTTCACCTGGGCGCGCGCGCTGCGCATCTTCCCGGGGCTGGGGGCCATGCTGCTGCTGTCCGCCCTGGTGCTGGGCCCCGCCTTCACGCGGCTGCCGCTGGCGGACTATCTCGCATCGCCGGACACGTATCTGTACCTGTTGCGCAACTTCACCCTGAACTGGCCCCAGTGGGATTTGCCCGGCGTCTTCGAGTCCAATGCCTTTCCGCGCGCCGTCAACGGCTCGCTGTGGACGCTGAAGTACGAGGTGGGCTTCTACCTGCTGACGCTGGCGCTGGGCCTGGTGGGCCAGCTGCGCAAGCCCGTGGTCGTCTTCGGCTGGGTGGGCGCCGCGGTGGCGTCGCTCGTCACCGGGCGGCTGGGCTTCTGGCCGGAGCTGTACCTGTACTTCGGCGGTGGCGTGGCGCTGTACCTGTGGCGGGACAAGGTGCGGATGAGCCCGTGGCTGGCGCTGGCGTGCGCGGCGGCGTGGCTCGTCATGGCCCGGCTGGGCTACAGCCGCATCGGCACCGGCCTGTTCGGCGCGTATGTCGTGCTGTACCTCGCCTTCCTGCCGGCGGGGGCGCTCGCGAGCTTCGGCCGCTGGGGTGACTTCTCGTTCGGCATCTACGTCTATGCCTTCCCCGTGCAGCAGGCCGTCGCGGCGCTGCTGGGCGGGCCCACGGAGTGGTGGGTGAACGCGGCGCTGTCCTTCCCGGTGGTGGTGGCGCTGTCCGCGCTGTCCTGGCACCTGGTGGAGAAACCCGCGCTGCGACTCAAGGACGCGCCGCCCGCGCCGCTGCGGAGGCTGTCCTCCGTCGGCGTGCGCGTCACGGCCCTCCGGCCAGCCGGTGCCCGGGCGCCGGAGTCACGCTGAAGTTCTCCCCCGCCAGCCGGTCATAGGTGAGCAGGCGGTAGCGGCGCAGCCAGTCGGCGGAGGAGCCGGGCACGGGCGCCACGGCCTCGCGCTCCGCCGGGGGCAGGTACTCCCCGGTGGCGGTCCGCACCAGGTCGTTGCGCACCACGGGCACCTCCCGGGACAGCTCCGTGAGGAAGGAGAAGAAGCCCCGGGGCCGCATCCCCGCGGCCTCCAGGATGCGCGGGGTGAGCATGCCCATGCTCAGGTGCACGTCCCGCTTCTCCATGGGGAAGTTGGACCAGAGGACGACGGGCACCTCGGCCATCCGCTCGCGCTGGGCGTCCGTCCACGGCTCGGTGAGGAAGCCCGCCTCGCGGTACACGGCGTAGTTGGGCCCCAGCATGGGGAGGTGGTCTCCGAAGAGCACCAGCAGCGTGCGCCGCGGCCTCGCCTCCAGCCGCCGCACCAGCCGCTCCAGGGCCTGGTCCATCCGCCGCAGCTTGTGCACGTAGTTCGTCAGGATGTGCCGGCTGTCGGGTGACAGCGTCGTCCCGAGCACCTCGACCTCTTCCGAGCCCGTGCGCGCGAGGTTGTAGGGCCCGTGCGTGGACATGGTGACGGCCATGACGAACTGGGGCCGCTGCTCGTCCGACAGCTCCTGGAGGATGTGGTCCACCACCTCCTCGTCCGACACCCACGGCCCCTCCAGCCGGGCCGAGGGGAAGTCGGTGAGCGACTGGAACTCGTCGAAGCCCAGCAGCGGGTACACGACGTCGCGGCTCCAGTACCAGGCGTGGAACGGATGGATGGCCACCGTGTGGTAGCCGGCGTCGCGGAACAGCGAGGGCAGCGCCTCCACGGGGCGCAGCAGGTAGTGCTGGTAGGGGAACGAGCCATCCGGCGCGAAGGAGGCGGACATGCCGGTGAGCAGCTCGAACTCCGCGTTGGCCGTGCCCCCGCCGAAGGCCGGGCTGATGAGGTGCCCGGAGCTGTGGGCGGCGGCGAGCCGGTGCACGAAGGGGATGGGGTCCGCGCTGAGCGGCACGCCCAGCCGCGTCGGGTCCCAGAGCGACTCGGCCATGTAGATGACGACGTCCACCGGCTCTTCGGAGCCGCGCAGGGGCGCGCCCGCCCCGACGTCATGGGTCCCCAGCGCCGAGAGGACCTGTGCCTGCGAGTACTCACCGCCGGGCTCCAGCCGGAGCCCCTCCCAGTTCCAGAGCATCATCAACGGCAGCCCGTTGACCTGGTAGTTGGAGCGCTGGTCCCACACCTGATGACTGACACCGACCCGCGCGAAGAGCCGGCGCAGGGGCAGGTGCTGCTGGAAGGAGATGCACAGCAGGTAGACGAGCGCCGCGGCGGCGAGCCTCCAGCGCCACACCCGACGCAGCGGATGGCGGGGCCGCGCGCGCACCACGGCGCGAACGAGCACGCCGCAGGCGACCAGGAGGAGCAATGCGAGCACGGCTGCGATGATGGAGCCGGCGCCCGGCAGGAGCGTGGGGGCCAGCGAGGTGACCTGCCGCCACTCCAGGAAGTCCCACGGCAGCAGGGGCCGGCCGATGAGCTGCAGCTTGCGGATGTGGAGGGTGGAGGTGAAGAGCAGGCCCGCGGCCATCAGCGCCAGGGACACGCCCAGCCGGTTGGTGGCCGCCCACAGCAGGCCCGCGGCGGCGCTGATGACGCCCACGTTGAGCAGCATCGACCAGCGGTTGCGCTCGAGGATTCCGGCAAGGCCCGCCGGAGAGCAGGCGGCGATGGCGAGCTCGGCCGCGACGACGAGTCCCGCGGAGGCCAGGACCAGCAGCACACAGGGCCACGGGCTGGGGTGAAGTCCCTGGAGCGGCTGGGCTTCGCGAGTCAGTGTACGACGTCCCACCTGCGAGCTTCTCCAGTCATTCGGTCACGGACAGGACCCTCACAGGTCTATTCCATGAACTGAAACGAAAGTGCAACGCCGGACCGCTCCATCGCCTGACTGCTGCGCGAGCAGGGCGCGGCCCGTCGTCAGCCTCGCAGGCACTTCCAGCCGCTGACGGACAGCCGCAAGCGGGCACGCGTGGCATCCCGGGTGGCCAGGTAGCTCGTCGGCTCCCACATGCCCTCGGGCAGCGCCTGGCGGGCATCCGCCAGCCCGGGGCCGGTGAACTCCTTCCTCAGCTGGAACAGGGTGTAGCCCCGCTCCTCCACGCGCCGCATGGCGGGCGTCGGGTACGCACCGTGGTCCTCGAAGACGATGTCGCGGATGCCCTGCTCGCTCGTGAGCAGCCGGTCCGCTCCCGCGAAGACCGAGGCCTCGTTGCCCTCGGTGTCTATCTTGACGACGGCGGGCGCTGGAGCGTCGGAGAAGTGGGCGTCCAGCGTGGTGAGCTGGATGCGGATGCGCTCCCTCGCGTCCGCCACGGCGTCCGTGGCGACGAAGGACAGGCCGTTGTTGCTCTCGAAGCCGGCGGGCACGACGAGCTGTCCCTCGGCCACCCTGTCGGCGACGGCCGCGCGGACGGGCGTGACGGTGCCCAGGTCCGGCACGTCCCTCCAGCGCGCGATGTTCTCCTGCAGCCGGGTGAAGAGCAGCGGGTGGGGCTCGAAGGAGACGACGCGGCCGTGGCGGCCGACCCGCCGGGCCATCAGGCTGGTCATGTAGCCCAGGTTGGCCCCCACGTCCGCCACGTGCTCGCCAGGGTCGATGAGGCGGTGGAGCGTCTCGGTGACGACGAGGTCGTAGATGCCCAGGTGCAGCACGGACAGCCCGATGTTCTCCCGGGGGTGGACCCGCAGCTTCAGGCCCCAGGGCAGCAGCAGCTCGCGCTCGGCGGTCCCATTGAGCCAGCGCGGCCGGCTCAGCCGCTTCAGCAGCTGTGCTGGCCGGAAGAAGTACTCAGGCTTGTTGAGGCGCTGGGCGAGCCGACGAAGCATGGCCGGAGTATAGACGTGCCCGGCGTAGCGCCTGGGCGGCATGTCCCTTCCGCCCAGCGGACGGCCGCCTCCCTGGCCGCTGTTGACTGCGCGGCGCCGTGAAAGACAATGCCCGCCCCTGACGCCTGCCTGCCGACCCATGCCATCCCCATCCCGGCGAAGACTTCCATGAGCGAGGGCGTCACCACCGCTCACACCCCGGCGGCACGGCTGGACGGCCTGGACGTGCTGCGGGCCCTGGCCATCCTCGCGGTGCTCTTCTTCCATGCGCCGGCGGTCATCCGCGACGCCGTGGGCCCTGGCCTGCGCTTCGCCTTCGCCCACGGGTGGATGGGGGTGGACCTGTTCTTCGTGCTCTCCGGCTACCTCATCGGCCGGCAGGTGTTCGGTCCGCTGGCGGAGCCGGACCTCGGCTCGCGGCTGCGGGCCTTCTGGGTGAAGCGGTGGGTGCGCACGCTGCCGCTCTACTTCGTGGTGCTGGCCTTCTACGCGCTCAAGCCGTGGACCTTCGGCACGCCCTTCGTGGGCGGAGGCTGGCACTACGCGCTCTTCCTCCAGAACTTCCTGGACGCGCGCGACTTCGAGCAGAGCTGGTCGCTGTGCGTGGAGGAGCACTTCTACCTGGTGCTGCCGCTGCTGGCCTTCGGGCTCCGGGGCCGCCACTGGCCCGCGCTCGCGTGGCTGCTGCCGGTGGGGGTGAGCCTGGTGGCCCGCTGGCTCGTGTGGCGGCAGCTGCCCACGGACATGCCGCCGCACGAGCTGCCGGCCCTGCTCAGCTGGCCCACGCACCTGCACCTGGACGGGCTGGCCATGGGCGTGTTCCTGGCGAAGACGGCCCCCGTGTGGCGCCAGTGGAGCGCGGCGCGGCGCGCGGGGTGCGGCGCGCTGGGTGTGGCGGTGCTGGCCGTCGCCATCGGCCGGGCGGGCCCGCTGCTGCTGGACGGGGTGGGCGTCTGGGTGTTCTCCGCGCTGGCCGCGGGCTTCGCGCTGGTGCTGGTGGGCGTGGAGTCCCTGAAGCTGCCGGCCGCGCCGCGGTGGGGCATCCAGCAGGTGGCGATGCTCTCCTACGGCGCCTACCTGTGGCACGGGCCGGTGGTGCGGGTCTTCGAGCGCAAGCACCTGACGCTGGGCGCGTGGGGCCTGGACCTGCTGGCGTTCCTGGGCGCCACGCTGGCCGTCGCGTGGGTGACGTACGTGACGGTGGAGAAGCCCTTCCTGCGGCTGAGGGACAGGCTGCTGCCCCGGCCGGCTGCCCGCGAGGCGGCTGGAACGGACGCGCCCGCGCCCGTGGCCACGCCTCCGTAGCCCTTCACTTCATCGGTGGCTCGGCCAGCAGCGCCGCGCCGATGGCGCCGGACAGCTCGCCCAGCTCCGCGAGCAGCACCGGAGGCTGGCGCTCGGGGACGAAGATGTGCGGGGCCATGGCTTCGTGGATGCGGTCCGCGAACCCGGGCCCGAGCCGCGTGCCCAGCCCGCCTCCGAGAATCACGGCCTCCACGTCCAGCAGGTTGATGGCGGAGGCGAGGCCCGCGCCCAGCATCATCACCGCGCGGTCGATGAGCCGCGTGGCCAGCGCGTCCTCGTGCTCCAGGGCCTTGGCCCAGACACTGCTCGTCAGGCGGGGACGCCCCTTCTTGCGCATCAGCTCGAAGAGGAGGGTCTTCTCCCCCCGGCGCTCGGCCTTGCGCGCCCTGCGCTCCATGGAGGCACGGCCCGCGTAGGCCTCCATGCAGCCGCGCCGGCCGCAGCCGCAGCGCGCGCCGCCCGGCTTCACCACCACGTGGCCAATCTCGCCCGCCGCGCCGCGCCCGCGCCAGGGCGTGCCGTCCAGCACCAGCCCACCGCCCACGCCGGTGCCCCACCACACGCCCAGCACCGAGCGGTAGGGCCGGCCCGCGCCCAGCCGGTACTCCGCCGCCACCGCCACCTGCACGTCGTTGCCAATCACCACCCGGCCCTCGACCAGGTCTCCCAGGTCGCCCGCCACGGGGTACGGGTCCGACCAGCCCTTTCCCACGTTGCTGACGTGCGCCAGCGTGCCCCCGTTGGCATCCACCGAGCCGGGAGCGCCCACCCCCACGCCCGCGAGCTGCTGGGGCGTCAGGCCCGCCGCGCGCGCCGCCTCCCTCAGCGCGCCATACATCGCCTTCACGACGTCCCCCGGGCTGCCGTCTCCCGGCGTGGGGTGGCGCGTCTGTCCGAGCACGGTGCCGCTGGCGTCGATGATGACGGCCTCGATTTTCGTCCCGCCCAGGTCGATGCCTCCCCAGGCCCGCGACTTGTCGGGGGAAGGCTCCTTCGTCGCCTCGACCTCCACCGGGGTGGCCTCGTCCATCTCACGCCTCCGGGTTCTCGTGCCCTGCGCCCGTGCCTCCCCACGAAGATGCGCAGCGCCCCGAGTCCCGGACGGCAAGCGCCAGGAGGGCAGGGAGGCAACCATCCCCCTCAGCGCTTCCCGCAGCCGAGCGCTCACCTGTCCGTGGCGAACGCTTCATCTTCAGTCCGTGCGCGCCGGGCGCCGGGACCAGTAGAACGGGGCCTTCCAGGCGGACGCGGCACACGAAAGGAGCACGGGATGGACCTCATCGGACAGCTCTCACAGCAGCTCGGAGTGAATGGGACGCAGGCGCAGGGGGTGGCGGGCTCGCTGCTGAAGCTGGTGCAGGGCACGGTGAAGGAGAAGCTGGGCCCGGACGCCGCGGACCAGCTGGGCCGCGCGGTTCCGGAGATGGACACCTGGCAGCGCTCCTCCACCCCCGCGGCATCCACCCCCGGGCCCCAGGAAGGCGGGCTGATGGGCGCGCTGGGCGGGCTCATGGGCGGCCAGGAAGGCGGCGCGGGCGGCATGCTGAGCGCGCTCGGTGGAGCGGCGGCGCAGGCCGGCGAGGTGGCCGCCGTCGTCTCCCTGCTAGGACGCTTCAACATCGACGCGAGCAAGGCCACGCTGGTGGCTCCGCTGCTGCTCGACTTCCTCAAGTCCCGGCTGGACCCGGGCCTGGTGGGCAAGATTCTCGCGGTGGTGCCGATGCTGGCCGGCGCGGGAGGCGGAGGCCCCGGCAGCGGAGGCGGCGGCCTGGGAGGAATGCTGGGTGGGCTGATGGGCGGCGGCCGCTAGCGTCGCACCACGCGCTGGCGCACGGAGGTGGCCACCGCCCAGGGTGGGAAGCCCAGCAGGAAGCGCCAGCGCGGCGCGGCCAGGTGGAACCGCAGGCCGCGCCAGTAGAGGTCCAGCGCCAGGTCCCCCCGGCGCTCCGCCAGCAGCCAGAGCGTCACGTGGCGCAGGCCGTACAGGAGCATGTCCAGCCGCTCATGCCTGCGGGCGTCGCCACCCGGGTAGCGCCCCAGCCGCTCCTGCTCCAGCTGGTACAGCGTGCCCCGGTGGTGCGACTCCAGCGACGTGGACGTCGAGCCCGCGTGCTTGCGGTAGCCCAGCGTCACCGGGGCCCGCACCCACGCGAAGCCCGGCTCCGTGCCCAGCCGGTACAGCAGGTCATAGTCCTCGGCGCTCATGCGCAGCGGGGTGAAGCCGCCCACCCGCCGCAGCGCCTCCGTGCGCACCACCACCGCGCAGGCCGTGCGCGGTGTCCGGTCCGCCGCGCTCGCCAGGTAGTCCGCGAAGCGCAGCACCTGGAGCGGCGCGCGCGTCACCCCGGCCAGCTCCTCGGGGTGCGAGAAGTCCACCGGAGTGGCCATCACCACCGAGGCCCCGCCCTCGCGCAGCACGCGCCGGAACGTGGCCAGCGTCCAGGGGAACCACAGGTCGTCACTGTCCAGGAAGGCCACGTACTCGCCCCGGGCCTCCTGGATGCCCAGGTTGCGCGCCGCACCCGGGCCCGCGTTGCGCTGCTGGAACACTCGCACCCGCTCGCCGTGGCGCGCCAGCGTCTCCAGCGTGTCGTCCGAGGAGCCGTCGTCCACGACGAGCACCTCGTAGTCCGGCTCCTCCTGGGCGAACACCGAGGCGAGCGTCTGCTCCAGCAGCCGCGCCCGGTTGTACGTGGGGATGACGATGGAGAAGAACGGCATGCGCGGCCTCACACCCGGGCGCGCAGGCCCATCTCGGAGATGCGCAGGAAGGTGGACAGCTGGCGCCGGTACTCCGGCAGGCTCATCCGCCCGCGCAGCAGCGTCTGCGTCAGCACCGCCGAGTTGTACGGCAGCGTCCCCACCAGGATGGCCCGCAGCGCGGCCTCGTGCAGCCGGCCATGGTGCTTGCGGAAGTACGCCAGCCGCGTGCGCCACAGCTCCACGCGCACCTTGTCATGCCCCGTCGCGGACGGCCGGAACGAGCGGCTCGCCAGGTGCGTAATCACCGCCTCCGGGCAGAAGGCCACCTCCCAGCCGGCCTCCCACGCGCGCACGCACCAGTCCG
Organism: Pyxidicoccus xibeiensis; assembly: GCF_024198175.1. Taxonomy (NCBI): domain Bacteria; kingdom Pseudomonadati; phylum Myxococcota; class Myxococcia; order Myxococcales; family Myxococcaceae; genus Pyxidicoccus; species Pyxidicoccus xibeiensis. The sequence continues at coordinate 46,606 of NZ_JAJVKV010000018.1, read as the reverse complement.
TGTCCTCGGTGTTGCCCAGCGGGGACATCTGCTCGTCCAGCAGGCCCACCTGCGCCAGCGTCTCCTCGCGCACGACGATGCACGCGCCCAGCACCCAGCTCACCCGGGCCTCCTCGTGCCCGTACTGCGCCGGGTCTATCTCCAGCTGCTTGAGGAAGTGCAGCGGGCGCGGCAGGAACACCAGGTCGAACAGCTGCCCCGCCAGCGACATGGACCGGAAGGTGCAGTTCTGGATGGTGCCGTCCGCGTTCAGCAGCCGCGCGCCCGCCATGCCCACGCGGGGGTGCTCGTCCATGAAGCGCACCAGCGCGTCGAACGCTCCTTCGTGGACGATGGTGTCGTCGTTGAAGATGCAGATGTAGCGGGCCCGGGCCGCGCGCAGCACCTGGTTGTGGTTGGCGGAGAAGCCCTTGCGCTCGGTGTTGAAGAGCCAGCGCACCTGCGGGAAGTCGCGCCGCATCGCCTCGACGCCGCGGCCGTCGGTGGCGTTGTCGACAATCCACACCTCGAAGGAGATGTCGCGCGTCGTCGCGTACAGCGTCCGCAGGCAGTCGTGCAGCAGCTCCGGGTTGCTGTGGTTGACGATGGAGATGACCAGGTCGGGCTTCTTCATCGAGCGCCTCGCGTCCTCACGAATCCAACGATGTCCCGCAGCTCGCCCACGAGCGACAGCGCTCCGGGCAGCTTCTCGCGCACCAGCACCAGCCCGGCGAACACCCCCGCCCCCACCAGGGCCCGCACCAGCGCACCATCCACCAGTTGCAGCGCCGCCACACACGCGCCCGCCAGCAGCAGGCCCACCGTGATGAGCGGCTCCACCACCTGGGACACCAGCCCGCGCAGCGCCGGGTTGAGGCGCGCCACCAGCCACGCCGTCACCCACAGCTCGCCCAGCCCCACCAGCACGCCCACCGGGCCGATGCCCACCAGGCCGAAGCGGTGGATGGCCCAGGTGCCCACGCCCCACTTCGCCACGCCCACGCCCACGACGACGGCCAGCCGCTCCCACGGACGTCCGCCCGCGTTCTGCGCGGTGGCCAGCAGGCCGGTGAGCGTGGTGAGCACGCACTCCAGGCTGAACCACTGCACCAGCATCACCGCCGGGGCCCAGCGCTCGCCGAAGAACAGCGGCACCACCACCGGCAGCACCAGCACCACCGCGGGGATGGCCACGAGAAGCACCGCGGACAGCCGCCGCAGCGACGTGCGCAGGTACTCCGCGAAGCCCGCCGGGTCCTCCTGCAGCCGGCAGTAGGCCGGGAAGGCCACGCGGTTGAGCACCACGCTGAGCATCATCGGCGTGGAGGCCAGCGCCCAGGCCCAGTTCACCAGGCCCACCGCCTCCTTGCCCAGGATGTGCCCCACCACCAGCGGCACCCAGCCCGCCACCACCGCCGCCACCAGGGGCGGGAGCTGGAACGCCAGCCCGAAGCCCAGCAGCCGCTTGAGGACGTCCAGCTGGAAGGAGCCCTGGGGCCGCCACGGCGACGCCCACCAGATGCACACCAGCCCCACCACGCCGCGCACCAGGCCGCCCAGGGCCAGGGACCACGCGCCGAAGCCCAGCGCCGCCAGGCCGATGGTGGTGACCACCTGCGCGACGTTCTCCACCAGCTCCGCGCGGGCGATGATGGGGAAGGCCAGCTTGCGCTCCAGCGCCATCAGCGGAATCACCCGCAGCGACGACAGGAACAGCCCCAGCGCCAGGGCCCACACCATGGGTACGGCGCCGGCGCCCAGCGCGTAGCCCTCCGTGAGCTGGGGCGCCAGCGCGCAGACGGCGGCCACGACGAGGGCGGTGAGCGCCTGGTGGCACCAGAAGATGGTGAAGGTCTCGTTCCGGGTGGGCTCGTGCGGCTGGCGCACCAGCGCGGCGCTCAGGCCCAGGTCGCCCAGGAACACGCCCAGCGACGCCGCATAGGACACGATGCCGAACAGGCCGTAGTCCGAGGGAAAGAGGAGGCGGGACAGGAACAGCGCGCTCACCACCCGCAGGCCCTGCGAGGCCACGGTGCGCGCGGCCAGCACGAACATGCCCTTCAGGGCCCGTGCCTTGACTTCGCCTGTGCTGACTTCCGGTGCCGCGGTCGCGTTCATGAGTCCTGAGCGGCCCGCTCCGGGCGTCATGGGGAGGGCCGGCCCGGACGGACAGACAGCCTCCCCGGGGCGCACGGCACGAGCAGGGGGCGAAATGGTACCGGGGGGACCCCAGGCCCACAAGCAACGTGAGGGCCGGGTACGGAGGCCGTTGGCTCGCCTGCCCCGGGGGACAGGTCCGAGCCTGACACGCTGGTGGACAGGCATGCGGGCAGGACGCGCCTGGACGCCAGGAAGCTCGCGCGGCTGTTGCGAGGGATGGAGCCCCGGGGCTACGGTCCGCCGCGCATGCAATCCGGCGGCAACATCTTCCAGTTCCTGAAGCGCGAAGTGCTCGTCGGCGAGCACGAGGTCTTCCAACGCACCCTGAAGGAGGCGCTGGTCGGCACGTGTGACAGCGTGCTCGACATCGGCTGCGGCTCTCGCTCGCCGCTGCACAGCTTCTCGCACCTGCTCCCGCACACGGTGGGCATCGACGGCCACGCGGCGAGCATCGAGCGCAGCCGCGCGGCCGGCATCCATCGCGAGTACCACCAGATGGAGCTGATGGACGCGGGCAAGCGCTTCGGCCCGAAGAGCTTCGACGCCGTCATCGCGCTGGACGTCATCGAGCACTTCGAGAAGCCGGACGGCTTCAAGCTGCTGGAGATGATGGAGTCGCTGGCGCGCAAGCGCGTCATCATCTTCACGCCCAACGGCTTCCTTCCCCAGGACGAGTGGGACAGCAACGTGCACCAGGTGCACCGCTCCGGCTGGGAGGTCTACGACTTCGAGCTGCGGGGCTACCGCGTCACCGGCATGAGCGGGCTGAAGCCGCTGCGGGGCGACTACGCGCTGCCGCGCATCCGCCCGCTCCGGCTGGGCAGCCGCCTGTCCATCCTCACCGAGCCCCTCGCCACGCGGTTTCCCCAGTACGCCTTCCAGCTCCTCGCCATCCGCGACATGGAAGCGTCCTAGCTCCACCCCCGGTGGAGGGCGTCGCGGCCCCATGCCCCCTTCCCTCACCGCTCCCGCCTGGCACGTCCTCACGGGCGAGTACCCGCCCCAGCCCGGCGGCGTCAGCGACTACACGCGACAGGTGGCGCTCGCGCTCGCCCACGCCGGACGCGAGGTCCACGTCTGGGCGCCGGGAGACGCCGGGGTGCGCACGGAGGACGGCGTCACCGTGCACCGCATCCCGGGGCTCTTCACGCCCGCGGGGCTGGTGCGCCTGACACGCGGGCTGGACGGGTGCCCCGCGCCGCGGCGGCTGCTGCTCCAGTACGTGCCGCATGCGTTCGGCATGAAGGCGATGAACGTGCCGTTCTGCGCGTGGTTCGCCGCGAGACGGCGGGACGAGCGCTGGGTGTTCTTCCACGAGGTGGTGTACCCGTGGAGCCCGCGAGCGCCGCTGCGCCACCAGGTGCTCGCCGGCACCACGCGGGTGATGCTGCGGCTGGTGGCTGGCGCGGCGGACCGCGTGTTCGTCTCCATTCCGGCCTGGGCGGAGCACCTGCCGAGCCGGGTGCGCGGCCTCGCGGAGTGGCGGCCCGTGCCCAGCACGCTGCCTTCCGAGGTGACCGGGAGTGCCGTGGAGGCGGTGCGCTCCACGCTGGGGCCCGGGCCGTGGCTGGGACACTTCGGCACCTATGGCGCGCTCACCGCCGGACCGCTGGAGGCGGTGCTGGTGCCGCTGCTCCGGACGGGTGGGGAGCGGCGGGCGCTCTTGCTGGGCCGGGGGAGTCGTGCCTTCGCGGAAGGGCTGGGGGCGCGGCATCCGGAGGTGGCGGGGCGGGTGGTGACGCGGGACTCGCTCGCGTCCGAGGACGTGGCGGCGCACCTGGCGGCGTGTGACGTGCTGGTGCAGCCCTACCCGGATGGCGTGAGCGCGCGGCGCACCACCACCATGGCGGGACTGGCGCTGGGCCGACCGCTCGTCACCAACACCGGGCACCTCACGGAGCCGATGTGGCGGGAGCTGGGCGCGGTGGCGCTGGTCGAGGGCACTTCACCCGGGCCGCTGGTGGAGGCCACCGAGCGGCTCCTGGCCGATGCAGGCGCACGCTCCGCACTGGGCGAGCGGGCCGCACAGGTCTACCGCGAGCGCTTCGCACTGGAGCGCACGGTGGAGACGCTGCTGCGGCCGGGGCCGATGAAGGGAAGCTCCCGGTGAGTGCTGGTCCCGAGGCTTCGAGCATGACTCAGGTGCAATGCATGGGGACCCGGAGCTGCATGAGCCCGCGTGCTCCCACCGTGCCGCTCGCCTCGCCCGGGCTTCCTGACGAGGAGGCTTCATGAGCCGGAGCCCCACGCGCGCTTCGCCCCCCCGGCTGGCGCTGCTGATGGACCCGCGCGAGGAGGGCTGGCCCAGCATGGACCTGGTGGGCGAGGCGCTCCTGGACGGACTGGCCGCCTTCCCCACCGAGGTATCCGCCGAGGCCGTGCGCCCGGCGATGCCATCCGTAGCGCGCCGTCTGCCGCGCCTGGGGGCTCGCAACGCGGCCTTCAACGTGGACCGCCTCCTCACCCGCTTCGGGCTGTACCCCGGCCACGCGCTGCGCGCCCGCGGCCGCCATGACGCCTTCCACGTGGTGGACCACACCTACGCGCAGCTCGTGCACGCACTGCCGGCCGAACGCACGGGCGTCTACTGCCACGACCTGGACGCCTTCCGCTCCGTGCTGGAGCCCCAGCGCGAGCCGCGCCCGGCCTGGTTCCGCCTCATGGCCCGCGCCCAGCTCGCGGGCCTGGAGCGTGCGGCCCTCGTCTTCCACAGCACCCAGGCGGTGCGCTCGGAGCTGCTCGCGCGCGGCGTGGTGGACCCGGCCCGCCTCGTCTGGGCGCCCTACGGCGTGTCCCCGGAGTACCGCCCGGAGCCAGCGCCGGGTGACCGGAGCGAGGACGTGCTCGCCCCGCTGGGCGGCCGGCCCTACCTCCTGCACGTGGGCAGCGCGATTCCCCGCAAGCGGCTGGACGTGCTCTTCGCCATCTTCGCGGCGCTGCGAGAGCGCCACCCGGACCTGCAACTGGTGCAGCAGGGCGGCACACTGAATGCGGCCCAGCGCGCGCAGGTGGAGGCGCTCGGCATCGGCCCCGCGCTGCTCCAGCCGCCCCGTCAGGAGCGCCCCACGCTGTCGGGCCTGTACCGCCGCGCAAGCGCCGTCCTGGTGACGAGTGACGCGGAGGGCTTCGGGCTCCCCGTCATCGAGGCCCTGGCCTGTGGCGCTCCCGTGGTGGCCAGCGACCTGCCCGTGGTGCGCGAGGTGGGCGAGGACGGCTGCACCTACTGCCCCGTGGGAGACGTGCCCACGTGGGTGGAAACCTTGGACTCGCTGCTCACCGGACGCCAGCCGCCCCCTCCACGCGAGGCCCGCCTGGCCCGTGCCGCGCGCTTCACCTGGGCCGCGCACGCTCGCACCGTGCTGGAGGCATACCTCCGGCTGCTCGGCGACGCGCGGACGTGAAGCGCCGCTTCAGCGCTTCTGCTTCTCCAGCTCCTTCAGCTTCACCCACCACGGCGTCTCGAAGCGAGTGCCCGGGTGTGCAACAGGTCTCACACGTCACCCGTCGCGAGCGCCGTCACCTCCCGCGACGCAACGGCGCGTCAGCGGTGCGAGCCAGGCCCGCGTTGGCGGGCTTCAGCCGGCCACCCGCGGCGCATCGCCACCAGCGCGAGCATCACCAGCGCCATGAAGGCCAGCGCACCGGAGCCTCCGGTAGAAGCACAGGACCAGCCCAGAGGGGAGAGCTCGTCACCCTCGCCATCGCCAGTCCCCCCGTCACCCGTGCCCGCGTCCACGCCACCATCGGAGGTACCACCGTCCGAGCCTCCGTCCGACGTGCCGCCATCCGAGCCGGCATCGGACATTGCCGGTGGGTCGAAGGGCACCGATGACTGGACGACGAACAGCCCTGCGGCATTGGTGGCCCGCACGGTGACGAGGTACGGGGTCGGGTCCGGGAGCGGGAAGTCGGTGAGGTCGACGGTCGTCTGCTCGCCCACGAACGTGAAGCCCTCTGGCCCGGCCTGACCCCACTGCTTCCCAACGCCCCACTCGTACGTCAGGGGGCTCTCATCGTCCTTGAAGCCCTTCCACGACGCGATGAGCCTCCCATTCAAGCGCTGCACGGAGACGGAGCCCGCGGTGGGCGCGGTGTCATCCACCCGCATCCGGAGGAGGATGCCGTCCGTGCCGGCATTGGCCGTCAGGTCCACACCGGCATCCGAGGGGAACCAGCCAGCCGCGCTGGAGTAGCCACCGAAGACCACCTGGCCTCCCGGGCCGGCGGCGACGCACTGCACCGCCTCTTCGGGCGAGGTGGCTCCACCTACGTAGGAGGCCAGGACGACTTCCGTCACCGCCGAGTTCACCATGGCGACGAACCCGTCCCTGGGCGCGCCGAAGGTGGAGTCGAAGGCGCTGATTGCGAGGCTCGACGAGGTCGTCCAGCCGCCGAGATAGACGTTGCCGTACGGGTCCATGGCGGAGTGACCTTCGGTCCGCTCGCTGCCTTCGATGGACGTGTTCACGCGGAGGACCAGGGAGCCCAGGAAGCCTTCGCCATTCAGCCGGAGCACGATGACATCCGTGCCCGCGTCCGGCAGGGGACTCAAGGAACTGGTGTTGCCCACGACAGCCACCCCGGCGTCCCCGCCGGGCCGGGCCAGCACGGACCGCACGTCGTCCTCTCCCCCGTCGCCCAGGTAGAACAGCCAGTAGACGCTGCCATCGCTCTGGAGCCGGGCCACGAACCCCTCGCTGCCCCCTGCGTAGGTGGTGCGGACCCAGGTGGGCGCGGGGTTGGAGATGAGCTCGGCCCCGGCAACACCGCCGACGAAGACCGTGTCTCCCTGCGTGGACACCGAGTGCGCGATGTCGTCCCGGGTGCTGCGGAAGATGCGGGTCCACTGGACCACCGCGTCGCCCTGCGAGGCAACGTTGATCTGGGAAACGAATGCCTCGTAGCCACCAGACCGCTCGTTGCTCTGGATGTTGTTCGGCGGGAACTCGCTGGCCAAGGAGGAGGCGGCTCCGTCATTCCGGCCCGTCATGCCCGTGACGTAGGCCAGGCGCTGGTCCGGACTCAGGGTGATGGCCCGGGCCTCGTCGTACAGGGCGCTCCCCAGGTACATGAAGTAGTCCACCGTGCCGTTCGGCTCCAGCCGCGCGAGGAAGCCATCCGTGTTCATCTTGCGGCCGTAGCTCGTCGTGGTGCGAGGGGCCTCCACTCCCGGGGCCACCTGGATGACGTCCGACTCGGTCCTGCCCACGACGAACACCACTCCGGTATTCGTCACCGTCACACCCGTGGCGCTGTCGTCCCCATCGCCGCCGAAGACCCGGGCCCAGCGCAGCGTCGTCCCGTCTCCCGCATAGCGGGCGACGAAGACGTCCTTCCGGCTCGTGGCCTGGGGCAGGCCCGCGTCCGGCGCCGCGGGGAACGAGAGCGCGTCCGTCCAGCCCGTCACGTAGACGTCGCCATCCGGCCCGATTGCCACGGCCTCGATGCGGTCGTGGACGTTCACCGTGGTGCCGCCGTCCCGCAGGGGTCCACCGCCTACGTAGGTGTTCCAGGCAATGGTGGGAGTGGGGTCCCACGTCGGCAGCTGCGCCGAGACCGGCGCCGGCAGGAGCGCGAGCGGGGTGAACAAGGCAGCCACGAGGGCGCCACGGAGGAAGCGCTGGTGCACGGACATCCCTTCCTTCACGGAGACAACAGGTCGAAGCCAACACCCGCGGACGCGGTCATCGCGAACGAGCGATAGCCCGCGTCGGACACCTTGAAGAGCTCGGCGCCCACGTCCACGAGCGCCGTGAGGCTGCCGAGCGCGAAGCGGGCCCCCACCACCGGCCCGCCGCCGTACGCGGACAGCCCGGGGACGGCCGTGCCCCGCAGCGCCAGGTGCGGCCGGAACGCGCCGTCCCCCAGCACGAGGCCCACCTGGAGCCCCGCACCCACCTGGGTGCCCAGCAGCGCGCGCGCGCCCACCTCGAACGAGCCGCTGCCGTACGTCAGCCCGCCGCCCACGCCCACCGACTTGCCCACCGGGTCCATGAAGCCGAACACCTCCGGCAGCAGCCGCGAGCGCCCCGACGCGGCCGGCGCCTCGGGCTCCTCCGGCTCCGCCGGCGTCTCCCAGGGAGTCACCTGCGGCGGCTCCGGGGGCTTCGTCTCGACGGGAGGAGGAGGCGCCCGCTCGGCCTCCACCTGCCTGCGGGCCTCGCCGGCCAGCGCCACGAACTCCGGCGGGAAGAGGGCCGGGTTCACCGGCTGGTCCGGGTGGTTGCGCGCCAGCTCCTCCAGCTGGGTCCACGTCTCGGACGCCAGGCCCAGCTCGTGGAGGGACGCGGCCAGGTACAGGCGCGCGGTGGCGCGCTCCCGCTCGCCCAGCTTCTGGGAGCGCAGCTCGGTCTCCAGCGAGCGGCGCGCCTTGACGTACTCGCCCCGCTCATACAGCGCGACACCACGCGACTGCGCCAGGGCGGCCACTGGCAGCAGCCACACGACACACGACAGGACACTCAGCCTCATCGGACTCGGATTCTCGGTGCGGGGTTCACTCGATTGGCTCGAGCGTCACGTGGTGCTCCGTCGTGTCACCCGCGACGATGATGACGTTGCTGCTGTAGGGCTTCAGGAGGTCATTGCCGCCCAGCTCGACCTTGTGGACGCCCGCCGGCACGTTGAACTCGTGGTGCCGCCCGAAGCGCGTGCCGCCGATGATGGCGTGGCGGAAGTAGCCCGTCACCTTGAGCTTCAGGATGCCCATGCCCGCGGGCGCGGGCTCGGTCGAGTTCGGCTCACGGCGCGCCGGCACCCGCGACAGCCCCTCGCGAGCAGGCGGCTCCTCGCGGACGGCCGGCTCGTCGCGGCCGGTGCCCACGCGCGCTGCCGCGTTGCGGCCCTCGCGCGTGACGCTGGCGAGGCGCGTCCCCTTGCGCGTGGAGCGGGTGCCCTCCTCTTCCAGGGTGCGCTCCGCCTGCGTGTCCTTCGCCAGGATGGTGGCGGCCAGCAGGGGCTTCTGCCCGCTCACCGTGCGCACGTCCTCCTGCGGGGGCGTGTCGATGGTGCCCGCGGTGCGCGCCTCCGCCGTCGGAGACGACGGCACCTCGAGGTCGCGCGGCGCTGGCACCGCAGCGGGCTCGGCAGGCTCGGCAGGCTCGGCAGGCTCGGTGGGAGGCGGCACGTCGCGCAGCGGCATCGTCTCGGCGACGGCGCCTGCCTGGAGCGGCCTCGGCATGGGAGCGGGAGTGGCCCCGCCCCGGGACATCAGCGCCCAGCCTCCGCCGAGCACGGCCAGCGCCAGGGCGGCGCCCACCGCGGCCATGACGGCGCGCGGGCGGCCCGGGCGGATGGCCTCCAGGTCCCTGGCGGTCGAGTCCACGGACTGGACCTCCTCGGCCAGGGTGGACAGCGAGGCGGGCGGCGTGGGACGGCGGGGCGCACCCGGCACGGGCGTGCCCTTCCCCGACGGCGGACGCCCGGAGCGGCGCGCGGGCTGCGGCGGCTGACGGTCGGTGCGCGCGCGCGGGGGCGGCGCCGGGATGGCGACGGCCTCCTGGGAGACGGTGGACGGCGCGCTCACCCTCGGCGGCGCGGACAGCTGGGTCGCGTCGCTGTTGAGCTTCTTGAGGATGACCTTCAGCTCGCGGCGCACGGCCTCCGCGGAGGAGGGGCGCTCCTCGGGCGTCTTCGCCAGCAGCCGCATCACCAGCGACTCCAGCTCCGGGTGCAGCTCCACGTAGGCGGAGGGCGACGGCGGCGGCGTGCGCACGTGGTGCACGGCGATGGCCATGGGCGACGGGCCCTCGAAGGGCAGCCGCCGCGTCAGCATCTCGAAGGCGATGACGCCCACCGCGTACAGGTCCGTGTGCGGGCCCACCTCCTGGCCACACGCCTGCTCCGGCGCCATGTACTCGGGAGTGCCCACCATCATGCTGGCGCGCGTCTGCGGCGTGCTGCTGTTCGGCGCCTCGCTGCGCTTGGCCAGGCCGAAGTCGAGCACCTTCACGTACTCGTTGCCGCTGCCGTCGCGCACCAGGTAGATGTTGCCCGGCTTGAGGTCGCGGTGGATGACGCCGGCCGCATGGGCCGCGCCCAGCGCGCTCAGCAGGTCGTCCAGCACCGTGACGACCTCCACCTCCATCATGGGCGAGCGCTGGTGGATGACTTCATCCAGCGGGGCGCCGTCCAGGTACTCCATCACCAGGTACTGCCCCACGCTGGGGATGGTGCCGAAGCCGAAGATGTCGATGATGCCGCGGTGGCGGATGGCCGCCGCCGCGCGCGCCTCCGTGGCCAGGTCCCGCGCGCGCCCACCCTCGGCGAAGTCCGGGCGGAGGATCTTGATGGCCACCTTGCGGCCGATGACCGGGTGCTCGCCCTCGTAGACGATGCCCATGCCGCCCGCGCCGATGCGGCGCTTCACCACGTAGTCGCCGAGCTGCCGGCCCACCATCACGTCGCGCGAGACGGACTTCTCCCAGTCGGACTCGTCACCCTCGAAGGCCGCGGGAGCGCCCTGCACCAGCACCAGCGGACGGGCCGCGGCAGGGTCCGCCGGAGTCTTTCGCCGGACGGTGGCCTCGACCTCTTCATCTTCATAGGGACTGGGGGCCACGGGCGGGGCCAGCTCGCGTGGACACAGGGTGACACCCGCGGAGTGGGCCGTCCCGCAGCGGGGGCACTTACGGAGGTTGCTCATCTCTGCGTTCATCATGGCCCGTCCCCGCGTGCGGAGGCCATCCCAGCCAGGCAAGGGTCGCACCTGACCCCTTGCCCCTCTGCTCAGCCCGCACGCATTCAAAGGGCAACGAGGGATGTCACTGGAAGTCGCAAAAAAAGTTTCTCCGGGTCGCCTGCCTTCTCTCCAGCCATGCGCACTTCCGTGTTTCACGTGTCTCACGCGATTTATCAGTGTGAGCCCCTGGTCCGCCTTGACCCCATGAAGGGGGTTTGCTTCGGTCTGTCCCGCCGTGCGCATCCTCTTCCTCAACCCGGTGGGCATCCTCGGCGGCGCCGAGCGCGCGCTGCTGGACCTGATGGCGTGCCTGAAGCAGCAGGAGGCGGGGCTGTCGCTCCACCTGCTCGCGGGGACGGCCGGGCCGCTGCTGGACGAGGCGCGTGCGCTGGGGGTGGACGCGCGGCTGCAGCCCCTGCCGGAGCGCCTGTCCGCGCTGGGTGACAGCGCCCTGCGTGGACGGGGGCCCGTAGAGGCGTTGCGCTTCGCGCGCAGCCTGGCACCCACACCGGCGCTGCTGGTGGACTACGGCCGCACCCTGCGCCGGGAGGTGGCCTCCATCGGCCCGGACCTTCTGCACTCCAACGGCATCAAGACGCACCTGCTCAGTCCCTTCACGGTGGGACTGCCGCTGAAGCGGGTGTGGCACATCCATGACTTCCTCGGCGAGCGCCCGCTGGTGCGCCGCGCGCTGGGGACGCTGGCCCCGCTGGCCTCGGCGGCCATCGCCAACTCGCGCGCGGTGGGCGAGGACACGCGGCAGGTGCTGGGCCGGGTGCCGGTGCACGTCGTCTACAACGGCGTGGACGTGGAGCGCTTCTCTCCGGGCCCCGGGGACGGTGCGCGCCTGGATGCGCTGGCGGGGCTGGCTCCCGCGCCCGAGGGCACGCTGCGCGTGGGGCTCATCGCCACGTACGCGCGCTGGAAGGGGCATGACGTCTTCCTGGAGGCGGCCGCGGAGCTGGTGCGCCTGCACCCCACCCTGCCCGTGCGCTTCTACCTGGTGGGGGCGCCGCTGTACCGGACGCCCGGCTCGCAGTTCTCCGAGGACGAGCTGCGGCGGCTCATCGCCTCGCGGGGCCTTACCGGCCGCGCGGGCCTGGTGCCATTCCAGCCGGAGCCCGCGTCCGTGTACCGCGCCCTGGACGTGTTCGTACACGCGAGCACGCGGAGAGAGCCCTTCGGCCTCACCATCGCCGAGGCGCTGGCGTGCGGGCGGCCGGCCATCGTCTCCCGGGCGAGCGGCGCGGCGGAGGGGCTCACCGACGGCGTGGACGCGCTGGCCGTGCCTCCAGGAGACATGGACGCCCTGGTGGTGGCGCTGCGCACGCTGCTGGAAGACGGCGCGCTGCGGACGCGGCTGGGCGAGGCGGCGCGGAGCACCGCCGTGCGGCGGTACTCCCGGGAGCGGTACGCGAGCGAGGTGCTCGCGGTGTACCGGACGCTGGTGCCCGGCCGCTGACGGCGGGCGCTATGGTGTCGCGCCCTGGCGCTGCTTCGCCTCGGCCTCGCTGGCGGGCGGAGGGGGCAGCATGGGGTTGGGGCGAGCGCGGGTGGTGCGCTCCACGAACAGCAGGCCGTCATAGAGCTGCAAGGCGTGGATGCTGGCGAGCGGGTAGCCCTCGTCCGAGTAGACGGAGCCGACGTCTCTGGACCGGTGGGCGCGCTTCCACCACTCCCTCACGGGGCCGGAGGCCGGCACCGCGCGCAGGTCGAGCGCGAACACCGGCAGGCCCGTGCTCGTGAGCGCCGCGTCCAGGCTGTCCTCGGGCGCAGGGGAAGCGGTGAACTCCACCACGCCTCTTCGCTCGGGCGCGGCGGCGCTCGACATGTTCATGGCCTGGAACGCGCCCTGGTTGAAGGCGAAGCCAAAGACATAGAGGCCCTTGCCGAAGGTGTCTGCGAGGTGCCGGCCCATGGGGCGGTCCAACCACTCGCCCGGGCCCCGCGACACGTGGCCGTTGTGCGCCCACAGCACCGCCTTCGTGCCCGGGCCTTCGTGCTCCAGAATCCAGCGCAGGTTTTCGGCCATGGCGCGGTCCCGCTGCTCGTAGTTGGCCTCGGCCGTCATCTTCTCCGTGGCCTGGAGCGAGATGGTGAGGTCCTGCCGCGCCAGCGCCCAGGCCTGCTTCCCGGAGCGGCGCGTGTAGTCCGCGCGCCGTGCATCGAAGCGCTTCGCCACCTCCCGCAGCGTGGCCAGCGCCGTCTGCTGTTGCTCCGGCGGAAGGGCCCAGGGGTTGGCGGTGGTGAGGGGTGTCAGGGGCTCCTTCACCTGCGCGGCGTGGTCGGCGTCCACCTGCGCCAGGTACTCCAGCACCTTGGCGGTGGAGACCCGGGGGACCTGCATGTCCACGCCGTAGAACTTCAGCTTCTTCTTGTGCGCGGGGTCCTCGTTGTAGCGGCGCATCCAGCGGATGAGCTCCAGCACCTCCTCGGTGTTCCACGTCCAGAAGTAGAGGCCGGCCAGCACCTGTGCGGGGTCGCCCTTGCCGGTGAGGACGTACTCGTTGACGGCGCGCGCCTCGGTGAAGTTCGCCTCGATGGCGAACACGGTGAAGCCCAGCTCCGTGGCCAGGAACTCCAGCATGCGGTGCTTGAGCTGGAAGAACTCGCGCGTGCCGTGCGTCGCCTCGCCCAGCGCGACGACGCGGACGTCCTTCAGGACCGGCTTCAGCTTGCGAACATCCTCGAACCCGTGGCCCGCCTCCACCGTCTTCAGGGGTACGGCGGTGCGCTTCATCCACTCCACCGCGGCCTGCTGCTCCTCTGGGGTGAGGACTCGCTCCAGGCGCACCTCCACGGACTCACCTGGCTTCGGGGCCACACGCTGCATCCGGGGCGCGAAGCCGGGCGCGGAGGCGACGAGGCTGTAGTTGCCATCCGCGAGCCGCAGCTCGAAGCGTCCCTCCGGCAGGGGCGGGAGGAAGGACACGTCGTCGTAGGGCATGCCGGGCTTCACCACCCGCAGCGCGGCGCCAGGAAGGGCACGGCCCTCCTCGTCGGTGACAGCGCCCTTGAGGGTGAAGGGCGTCTCACCCACGCGCAGCTCGACGGGCGGCGTGGCCGTGTCCGCCTTCAGGCCCACCGGTCTGGCGAAGACAATCGTTCCTTCGGGAAGGAAGGCGGCGACGGCGTACGTGCCGGGAGCGAGCGGGCCCACCTGGAAACGGCCATCCGGCCCTGCCTGTGCGGTGGTCTTCAGCGGGTCCCGCCTCAGGTCCCACGACGCGTCGTGCAGCAGCACATCCACCTTCGCGCCGGCGGCGGGCGCTCCGTTGGAGCGCAGCACCTGACCGGAGAGCAGCCCCGTGGTGGGCGGCGGCGCGGCGGGGACCGCGGCTTCCGCGGCGGGTGCTGGTGGTGGCGGCGCGGGAGGCGTGGTGGAACAGCCGGTGAGCGCTGCGAGCAGCAGGAGCGAGACGATGCGCATGGAGGTCCTCGTCGCGGGGGAACGGGTCCGGGTTACGAAGGGACAACCCTCGTCCAGGGCCGCGCTTCCGGACAAGCGAATCCTCAGGGCAGATTGTCGGGCTGGCTGTCGAAGAACGCGTGGAAGAGGGTCGTCTCGGGCGGCGCCTTGTTGTGCACGATGAGGGGAATGCGTGTGTCGGCCACCTCGCGTGGGAGCCGGCGCACGTCGAACGTCGCCTCGATGCTTCGGGAGATGACTTCAGCGGGCGCGCGCATCTCCGCTGGCAGCGGCTCGAAGCTCAGCCTCGGGTTGTGTCGCTCTCTTCCGACGAAGTCGTACTGCACGCCATAGACCGTATAGAGCGGGGCCAGGATGCTGATGCAGCCGACGAGGACGAATCGAAACGGCGGTGGTTTTCGCGGGCTGTGTGCATAGGCCATGAACCGGAAGGCCCCCTCGGATGAGGTCGTTCCGTCATGAAGGTTGAAGTCGGGAAGCTCGGAGCGGAGCGAGTCTTGTAATGCGCGCCACCTGTCGAGCTCGTCCCTCAGCGTCTCGTCCCAGAGAAGGCTGAACCGCTTGAACTCAGGCGGACTCTCCAACGCGTCGTCGTACTCCCTGTCCGCACGCCAGTAGTTCCGGGCGATGGCCAGCAGCTTTTCGGGCGAGAGGTCCATGGCGTCAGGGGCCTACCTGGACGGGGGTGGTCTTCGCATGACACCGCGCGTTCACACGGGAGCCGGCAAAGGCGCGGCGCAGCGTGGTGTCGTAGGTGGTCTTGAACCCCTGACAGGCGAGGACGAGCGGGGTCGTGGGCGTGACGGACTCGAACGCGAGCCGCGCGGCCAGGTTGGCGCAGTCCGCGGCGATGCGCTGGGCCAGGGACGTGGAAAGGGGACCGTCTTCCAGGTTCTCCATCGGCATTTCGATTCCAAGCCTGCAAAGGTACGACTCTCCAGCAACCCTGCTGAGCCCCACGTGGACGCAGGCCGCGCGCCAGCCATCTGCACCACTCGCTGTCTGCGGGACAACCGTGACGAACTGGAAGTGCTCGGGCCGGAGGCTCCCCTCGACGATGGTCATCGAGCCCCCCGTGGCACACCCCGTCAGCAGGGCGGCAAGAGGGATGAAACGCGGGAGCCGGTCCATTCCGCCACCTCCTCGCGAGCAGGCTACGGCGGTCCTCGCCCACCCCGCGCCGTCCCCGGCCAGCGGGTGTCGCCTGGTGCACTCCGGGCGGACAGTCGTCCAGGCGCATGCGTCGTCCGAACACCGCAGCCTCCGGCTTGACCGCTCCGTGCGGGTCTGGTTCGGTCGCCCCGCGTCCCCGAGGGCTCCCACGTGAAGCGGCAACGCCGGCTCGTCACTGTCTCGCATTCCTATGTCGTCACCCTCAACCGGCGCCTCGCCAACGAGATGGCGCGCGTGGGCGGAGGTGACTGGGACGTCACCGCCGTGGCGCCCCGCTTCTTCCACGGCGACCTGAGCCCCCTCACCCTCCAGCGCGAGCCGGGTGAGTCCGCGCGCGTGGAGGACGTGCGCGCCCTCTTCACCCGCTCGCTCCATGCCTTCGTCTACGGGCCGGAGCTGCGCGCGCGCCTCGCCGGTGGCGTGGACCTGGTGCACTCCTGGGAAGAGCCTTACGTGCTCGCGGGCCTGGAGGTGGCCCTCCTCACCCCGCGCCGCGTGCCGCTCGTCTTCTGCACCGCGCAGAACCTCTCCAAGCGCTACCCGCCCCCCTTCGCGCAGGTGGAACGCTTCGTCGTCCAGCGCTCCGCGGGCTGGGTCGCCTGGGGCGAGACGGTGAAGGACAACCTGCTCGCCCGGCCCGGCTATGCGAAGCGCCCCGCGCGCTACATCCCCATGGGCGTGGACGTGGACCTGTTCAACCCCGACCGCGCCGCCGGTGAGGACCTGCACCGCGAGCTCGGATGGGCGCCCTCGGGCCCGCCCGTGGTCGGCTACCTGGGACGCTTCGTCCCCGAGAAGGGCGTCACCCTCCTCATGGAGGCGCTGGAGAAGCTGACCACGCCCTGGCGCGCCCTCTTCGTCGGCGGTGGGCCCATGGAGGGCGCCTTGCGCGACTGGGCCTCACGCCACGAAGACCGGGTGCGCGTCCTCACCGGCGTGCCCCACACCGGCGTGCCGCGCGTGCTCAACGCCATGGACGTGCTGTGCGCGCCCAGCCAGACGACCCCGAAGTGGAAGGAGCAGTTCGGCCGCATGCTCGCGGAGGCCTTCGCCTGCGGCGTGCCCGTGCTCGGCAGTGACTCCGGAGAGATACCGCGCACCATCGGCGACGCGGGCCTCGTGCTGCCCGAGTCCTCCCCCGCCGCGTGGACCACCGCGCTCGCCGGCCTGCTGGAGAATCCCGAGCGCCGCGGGGAGCTGTCCACGCACGGGCGCGAGCGCGCCGTCACCCGCTTCGCCTGGCCCGTCGTCGCACGGGCCCACCTCGACTTCTTCACCGAGACGCTGGACCGACGCTAACCCTCGCGCTCCATCACGTCGAAGATGGCGGCGGACATGACGTCCCACGTCTGAGCTCGCAGGGACTCGGAGAGCGCCGCCACGTGGGGAGCCCAGGCCGCCTCCTGCTCGCGCCAGGCCTCCAGTCGCCGCACCAGCCCGTCCACGTCGTCCGGGTCATCCAGCAGCAGCCCCTGCAGCGCGGCCGGGTAGCGCTCCGCCACGCCCGCCGTGCGGCTCACCAGCGCGGGCAGGCCCGCACACAGCGCCTCGTGCACGCCCAGCCCGTAGGCCTCGTACCGCGTGGGAGCCACCAGCAGGTCCGCCGCGGACAGCAGCACCGGCACGTCCTTGCGGAAGCCGAGGAACTGGATGCGCTCGCCCAGCCCGTTCGCCGCCGCCTCGCGCTCCCACGCCTCGCGCTGCGCACCCACGCCCACCACCTTGAGGTCCACGCCCCAGTCCCCGCGCCCGCACAGTCGTGCCCACGCGCGAAAGAGTGTGTCGAAGCCCTTGCGCTTGTCGCCCAGCGCCCCCACGAACAGCGCCACGCGCCGCGACTCCGGCCAGCCCAGCGCCGCCCGCGCCGCGCGCCGCTCCTCGGCAGACGCGGGCCGGAAGCGCTCCGGGTCGCCGCCGTAGTAGATGACGCGCACCCGCGACTCCGGAACCCCGGTTGCCGCCACCAGGTCCGCCCGCGTGCGCTCCGAGTTGGCGATGATGACCCGCGCCCGCCGCAGCGCCTGCCGCTCTCCGCGCAGGTAGAGCTGGTGGCTCAGCCGCCCCTTCACCTGTCTCAGCACGCCGCCCACGGGCCGGGACACATAGGCCCCGTGCACGTAGTGCACCCAGTTCGCCGCGGGCACCGGGCAGTTGCCCCCGTTGGCCAGGACACGGCCGCCCTCGGCCCGCGTGCGCAGCGCCCAGGCGCGTCCCACCGCGTCCAGCAGCGGCTCGCCCAGCAGATACGCATTGCCCGGCTTGGGCACGTGCACGAAGCGCACGTTGGGGTAGCCGAGCAGCTCGTCCGCCACCCGGTGCGCCACCAGCCGCACGGGGCCGCCCTGCTTCGCAAGCCAGAGCGCCAGCGCCAGGTTGGCCCGGTCCATGCCGCCAGTGGCGACGAAATCACCCGCGATGAGCGTGTACGGTCTTCGCATGTGCCATGGCGCCATACAGCGCCGCGTTGAGCAGCCAGAACTCCATGCCCGTCTGGCTCAGGAAGAACGGATAGCTGAAGGTCAGCGCGAGCGCGCCCAGGTTGTACGCGAAGATGACGCTGCCCCACAGCCAGAACTCGCCGCCCCCCACGTCGTCCTTGCGCCGGGCGATGCGGAACACCCACCACAGCGTGGCCAGCATGCCCAGCGGGTAGAGCACCATCACCAGGAAGCCGCCGTCGTACACCCAGGCCGTCCACTGGATTTCGGCCCACAGGGCGGGGCGGGACGGGTCGCTGTTGTCGCCGAAGTAGGCATTGGCCATGCCGTAGCGGCCCAGGCCCGCGCCCAGCGGGTACTCCGGCAGCAGGTGCTCGAAGGTGCCCTCCAGGAAGTAGCCGCGGTTGCTCCGGTAGACCTCGTCGGGGCTCGCCTCGAAGAGGCTGGTCCACCGCGCCAGCACCACGTCGCCCCCCACCGCGACGGCCCAGCCGAAGGCCGCCACTCCAGCGCCGCCCACCACGGCCAGCAGGGCCATCAGCCGCATCAGCCGGCCACTGAGCGCCAGCACGGCGCCCATGGCCAGCAGGCACACCAGCAGGGTGATGGCGGCGGCGCGCACCTGGCACAGGTAGAGGCTGAGCAGCCCCACCAGGATGCCGCCCCCGCTCAGCACGCGCGTCAGCACACGCCGCGCCGACAGCAGGAAGCCTCCGCCCAGCAGCACGGCGTAGAAGGCCCCCGTGGCCGCGCCGCCCGGCATGTCCGTCAGCCCCATGGGGCGGTACACGCGCTGGCCGCTGGCCGTCTCGAACTCCAGGCTGCGCAGGTAGGCGTCACCCTGGCCCTGCACCGCGGAGGACAGCGCGGGCTGGAAGCGGCCCGGGAAGTAGACCTGGAGCACGCCCGCGCCCGCGCTCGCCACGTTGAAGAGGAAGAGCAGCGCCACCGTGCGGCGGAACGTCTTCGCGTCGATGGACAGCCGCGTCACCCACAGGAGCGGCGCGGCGACCGACAGCTGGATGCCCAGCTGCGCCAGGCCCGCGAGCGGGCTGACGGTGCCCGGGTTGAAGAGGTTGAGCGCGGTGAAGCCCAGCGCGCCCAGCACGAAGGGAAGCGCCGGGTGCTTCAGGCTCCGCCCCCGCACCGCCACGAGCAGCAGCAGGCTCACCCCGAACGACAGGATGCGCACCACCATGCGCAGCGGCGCGACGGCCTCCACCAGCAGCGCGAGCTGACAGCCGATGACCAGGCCGATGAAGACCAGCACCAGCTGACCCGACTGGAAGAAGCCGACCCGGGTGTTCGCCGTCCGCGCGGCGGCGACGGAGCCACCGGGCGACGGTGCGCCAGCGCGCCCCGGAGCCACGCTCCCCGAGGCGTCCGCCACCGCGGCGGCGGAGCCACCAGACGTCGCGGCCTCGGGAGCCAGTGCCTCCGCACCGCCGGTGGGCGAACGCACGGGCGCATCCAGCGGCACGGACTCCAGCGGAGCCCCGGGCGCGCTGCGCACGTACCGGCGCCGCAGCACTCCGGGCCCCTGGAGCTGGGGGCGCGTCGCGGGGGAGGTGCCCGCCTGGCGGGGGCTCCTCATGCGCGGGGCGCTCCAGCGGGCATGTCGCGCAGGGCCTGCTCCAGGCGGTGCAGGAAGGCCGAGGGGTCACAGAGCGTCTTCGCGCGAGCCGGCCCCGCCGCGCCCAGCCGCCCGCGCGCCTCGGGGTCCTCGATGAGCCGCAGCAGCGCCGTGGCCAGGGTGGCCGGCGAGGGAGGGACGAGCACGCCACACGTCGCGTCCACGATTTCCAGCGGCCCGCCCATCGCCGTCGTCACCACCGGCAGCCCGGCCCGCAGCGCCTCCACGAAGGCGATGCCGAACGGCTCCGGCCCCAGGTTGGGCTGGCAGTGGATGTCCGCGGCCTCCAGCAGGGCCGGCACGTCCGAGCGATGCCCGAGGAAGCGCACGCGCTCCGTCAGCCCCAGGGCCACCACCTGGGCCTTCAGCCCGTCCAGGTAGCGCTCCTCCTCCGGCCGCTGGGCGCCACCGGCCACCCAGGCCCGCCAGCCGGGCACCTGGCGCAGCCGCGCGAGCGCCTCCAGCAGCAGCCGCTGGCCCTTCCACTCCTGCATGCGGCTGGCCTGGACGATGACCACTTCGCCGTCGCCCGCGCCCAGCTCCTCGCGCAGCCGCGCGCGCCTCGCCGGAGCACCGTCCGTCACCGGCGCGGTCACCGGGCAGTAGCCCAGCCGCCACGGCGCGCGCGGGTAGACGGTGGCCAGCGTCCCGGCGGAGTAGCGGCTGTTGGAGATGACGAGGTCCGGCTGCGTCACGCGCGCCCAGCGCTCCAGCCAGTGCCGGCCATTCAGCGCGTCGTGCTGGTAGAAGACGAGCGGCACGCCCGCCGCGCGCACCACCGGGCCGAACAGCGCCTGCGGCCAGATGGCGTGGCAGATGACGGCGCCGTAGCGCTCGCGCTGGAGCAGCTCCCGCAGCGCCGTCCGCGCGCGCCACACCGTCCATGGGCGGCCCACCCGCGCCGCGCCCAGCAGGTGGAGCGTGGCATGGGCCTCACGCAGCTCCCGGGACAGCCGGCCCTCGAAGCAGAGCGCGAACTCGTGCGTCAGCCCGGGCTGCAGCCCCTGCTCCCGCGCGACGGTGTGCAGGAACGTCTCGATGCCGCCATAGAGGTTGCCGCTGTAGACGTGCAGCACGCGCATCGGAGCTCTCAAGCCCCCCTCGCCACGGCGCGCGCGGAGGCCTCGGGCCCGGCCCGTGCCACCGGCGCCGGACGGCCCAGCACCTCCGCGTACAGCGACAGGCTGCGCGCGGCCATGACGTCATGCTGGAACTCGGCCACCGCCCGCGCGCGAGCCGCGCTGCCCAGCCGCTTCGCCAGGGCCGGGTCGTCCGCCAGGCGCCGCGCCGCGGCCGCCAGCGCCGCCGCGTCGCCCACCGGCACCGTCAGCCCCGTCTCCTCGTGCCGGCTCACCCACGCCACGCCCGAGTGGGGAATGGCGGTGTTGAGCACGGGCAGCCCGCTGGCCATCGCCTCCACCTGCGACAGGCCATACGCCTCGCTGCGGGCGTTGCTGGGGAACCAGAGCGCGGTGGCCGCGCGGTAGGCGCCGGTGAGCGCGTCCGGCGGCAGGTAGCCCGCCCACGTCACCCGGTCCTCCACGCCCAGCGCCTTCGCCCGCTCGCGGCCCTCGGCCTCCAGCGGCCCCACGCCCACCACCACCAGCCGGCCCGGCGCCCGCGCCAGCGCGTCCAGCGCGGTGAACAGGCCCTTGTAGTAGACGAGCCGCCCCACCATCAGCCACAGCGGCGTGCCCGCGGCCTCCGCGCGCCAGCGCGCCTCCGCGTCGAGCACCGCCTGGGACGGCTGGAGGTAGGGCGCCAGGTCGATGCCCAGCGGCAGCGCGCGCACCTTGCTCGCGAAGGCGCGCAGCAGCGGCGAGCCCGGCACGTACGCCTCGCTGGTGGCCAGCACCCGGCGGGCGCGCGCGTACAGCAATGCCTCGAAGGGGCGGAAGAGCGCGCCGGCCACCTTCTGGCGGATGACGTCGCTGTGGTGCGTGACGACCACGGGCGGCAGCCGGGGCATCACGTCCAGCGCCAGCACCATGGTGGGGTTGGGCGTGTGCAGGTGCACCACGTCCACGCCCCGCGCCAGCGCGCGGGAGAGCGCCCGCGGCAGCTCCGGCATCACGTCCATGCGCGCCACCGAGGCGCGGCGGCCCAGGCGCACCACCCGCACCGGCCCGTCCCAGTCCTCGCGGGTGGGGCTGCGGCCGTGGAACTCGTGGCTGGTGCCCGCGCCGTCCTCGGAGTGGTTGGCGCAGAGCACCTCCACCTGCGCGCCCAGCTCCGCCTGTGCCCGGGCCAGCGTCTGGACGTGGGCCTCCATGCCGCCGGAGGCCGGTGGGTAGAACTTGCCCAGGTGCAGCACCCGGAGACCTGCCCCCGCTGACGGCCCGCTCACGACTGCGCCACCCCGTCCTTGGTGTCCTCGGCGTACTGCCCGTAGCCCTGCTGGTAGGCCAGGTACGAGTCCCCGTAGCGCGGCGCCTTCAGGTCCACGTCGTTGAGGATGGCGCCGTACAGCCGCGCCTGCACGTCCGCCAGCGAGCGCAGCGCGCGCCGCGCCGACTCGCGGTTCGTCTTGCCCGCCTTGAGCACCAGCACCACGCCGTCACACTGCGTCGCCAGCACCGCCGCGTCCGCCACCGCGTTGATGGGCGGGCTGTCCAGGATGACGCGGTCGAAGCGCTCGGAGACGGACTTGAGCAGCTCCGCGAAGGCCTGGGTGTGCAGCAGCTCCGCCGGGTTGGGCGGCAGCGGACCGCACGGCAGCACGAAGAGGCCGGGCACCTCGGTGCTCTTCACCGCCTTGTCCAGCGTGCCCTCGCCCACCACCAGCGAGGAGATGCCCATCTCATTGGGCACCCCGAAGGCGCGGTGCAGCCGCGGCCGGCGCATGTCCGTGTCCAGCAGCAGCACGCGGTTGCCGCTCTGGGCCATGGCCACGCCCAGGTTGATGCAGGTGGTGGACTTGCCCTCCTGCGGGCTGCTGGACGTCACCACCATCGTCTTGAAGGGCTTGTCCGGCGACATGAACAGGAGGTTGGTCCGGATGGCCCGCGTGCACTCGGCCACCGACGACTTGGGCTCGCGGTGCACG
This sequence comes from Pyxidicoccus xibeiensis, assembly GCF_024198175.1. Taxonomy (NCBI): domain Bacteria; kingdom Pseudomonadati; phylum Myxococcota; class Myxococcia; order Myxococcales; family Myxococcaceae; genus Pyxidicoccus; species Pyxidicoccus xibeiensis. The sequence continues at coordinate 24,067 of NZ_JAJVKV010000018.1, read as the reverse complement.
TACAGGTCGCGCTCGCGCGGCGCCTTGCTGCCCTCGATTCGCGGCACCACGCCCAGGAACGCCAGCCCCAGCCGCTCCTCCACGTCCGCCTGCGTGGCCACGCTGTTCTCCAGCAGGTCCAGGAGCAGCGCCGCGCCCAGGCCCGCCAAGAGCCCCAGCACCAGGCCCATCGCCAGGTTGCGGCGCACGTTGGGCTTCACCGGCGCCAGGATGGGCCGCGCCGCGTCCAGCACGCGCACGTTGCTGGTGCGCAGCAGGCCCGACAGCTCGATGTCCTTGAGGCGCTTGGCCACCAGCTCGTACAGGCGCTGGTTGTTGTCCGACTCGCGCTTGAGCCGGTCGAACTCGATGGACTTCTTGTTCACCACGAAGGCTTCCGCCTTGGCCGTGTCCAGCAGGCGCACCAGGTTCTTCTCCTGCGCCACCGCCTCGTTCAGCGCCGTCTCCGCGCCGCGCACCACGTTGCTCAGGCTCTTGAGGAAGTCCTCGCGCACCACGCCCAGCTTGCGGTTGCACTCCAGCAGCTTCGGGTGCTCGGCCAGGTAGCGCTCGCCCAGCTCCGCGCAGTTGACGCGCAGCTCCGTGTAGCTGCGGCGCAGGTCCTGGATGGGGCCCTCGTTCATGCCCGTGAGCGCCTCCGCCCACGTCTCGTCCTCGGGCGACGCCTTGCGCAGCTTCTGGATGGCCTCCACGCGCGCCTGCTGGGCGGCAATCTGGATGCGCACCTCGGTCAGCTTGAGGTTGTACGTGTTGATGCGCTCGCTGACGATGCTCATCCGCGACTCCAGCGACGTGGACAGCATGTCCGCGTCCTTCTTGAAGTCGTAGACGGCCAGCTCGCTGGACTTGGACGTCGTCTCGAGGTCCGCCAGCCGCCCCTCCAGCCACGTGCGCGCGTCCTCCGTCGTCCGCAGCTTGAGCGCCAGGTTCTCCGCCATGTACGCGGCGGCCACCTCGTTGGCGAGCAGCGCGGCGCGCCTGGCGTCGGTGTCGTCCACCGCGATGTCCATGACGCGCGAGTCCTTCGCGGGGATGACGCGGATGCGGGACTGGAGCGCGCCCACCGCGTCCGTGGCCTGCATGGCCTGCAGGCGCGCCTTCTCGTCCTGGAGGTGCTCCAGGCCCAGGAAGGCCGCGTCCGTGGCCAGGCCGAGCTTGTCCACCACCCGGCTCGCCACCGCGCGCGAGGTGATGATTTCGCTCTGCGTCGCGTAGTACTCCTTGTTGAACCAGTAGTTGCTGCGCTCCTCGCCCATCACCTCCTTGACGTCGCCATCCAGGAAGCGCGGCGCCATCACGTCGATGATGAGGGAGGTGCTGGCGGAGTAGACCTTGGGCTGGCGCAGCGTGTACGCGGCCGACAGGCCCGCCACCACCACCGCCACGCCGAGGACGACCCACTTGCGCCGCCACAGCGCCCGCACGTGCTGCATCATGCCCGCGGGCGTCAGGGCGCCGGCTCCGCCGGCCGGGTCGTTCACGGTTCCGTCCACGTCTCGTCTCTCCTGGGTTTCTTCCGGCGCGGCCCCGAGCCTGGCAGCCTGTCGCCCCGACCTTCACCTACACCCGAAAAATCGGAATCGAGCGTGCCGGTTCCGCCCGGGGTTGTCCATCGTTCCGCCGTCGCCTGGACGCCCTCCATCCATTCATCTTCCGCGCACACGCGGGCGCGGACGCGCGCGACCCGGCGGCCTGTGCTAGTGAGCGCCGCGTGAATCATCCGCTCTCCGTCGTGCTCCCCTACTCGCCCAGCACCGCCAGCGCCGCGTCGCGCTTCGCGCGGGAGCTGGCCCCCCATGCCGAGGTGGTGCTCGCGGGCGAGGGCCCCGTGGAGGTCTCCTCCGGGCCCGGACTCCAGGTGCTCGCCGTGTCGGGAGGCAAGGGAGCGGCCATCCGCGCCGCCCTGGCCCGGGTGACGGGCGCGGTGACGGTGCTGCAGGACCCGGACACCGCCTGGGCACCGGAGGTGTACGAGACGCTGGCGGGCCCCATCCGCGCCGACGCCGCGGACGCCGTCTTCGGCCGCCGCGCGTTCCCGGGGCTGGCGCAGGGGCTGGCGCCGGAGCAACTGGCGGACCGCGCGCTGGGGCACTTCACCCGCTTCGTCACCGACGTGTCCCTGGCGGACCCGCTCACCGGCCTGCGCGCCTTCCGCACGGAGGCGCTGCGCTCGGTGACGCTGACCAGCGACGACGACGCGGTGGACGCGGAGCTGGTGGTGAAGCTGGCCGCGCAGCTGTTCCGCCTCACCGAGGTGGACCTGCCGCCCGCGCAGGCGGTGCCCCGCCGCCCGCGCGCCACGCACCTGTCCCGGCTGCGCACCCTGCTGCGCTACGCGACCGTCCGCGACGACGCGGACAACCAGCACGAGGGCTACACCACCCTGGAGCGCATGGACGGCGCCACCCACTACAACCAGTGGCTGGCCCGCCGCTTCCGCGAGCACCTGGGCCGGCGCGTGCTGGAGATTGGCGCCGGCATCGGCACGATTACCCGCGAGCTGGAGCCCGGCCTGGAGCTGCTGGTGGCGCTGGAGGTGGACCGCTTCTACGTGGACCGCCTGAAGAACCTCTTCCGCGGCAAGCCCCACGTGCGGCCCTACCTGTCCGACGTGGCCCTGGCGGACTGGGAGTCGCTCAAGGCCGAGCGCCTGGACACCATCGTCCTCTCCAACGTGCTGGAGCACATCCCCGACGACGCCGCGGCGGTGCGGCGCTTCCGGCAGATTCTCTCCCCCGGCGGCCGGGTGGTCATCCTCGTCCCGGCGCTGCAGCAGCTGTTCGGCGCCATCGACGAGGCGGTGGGCCACCACCGCCGCTACACCCCGGCCACCCTGCGCGCCGTGCTCGAGCAGAACGGCTTCGAGGTGGAGAAGCTGGAGTGGATGAACCTGGCCGGCCTGCCTGGCTGGTTCGTCAACAGCCGCCTGCTGCGCCGCCGCGCGGTGCCGAAGCTCCAGCTGAAGCTCTACGACACCCTGGCCCCCTTCCTCGCCCGGGCGGAGTCCCACGTGAAGCTGCCGGTGGGCATGAGCCTGTTCGCCGTGGCCCGCGCCACCGGGAGCGACGCGTGACGACGGCCGGCGCGACGGGAGCACGCTCCCAGGGTGGCAGCCCGCCGTGAGCGCCGCCCCGCAGCCGTCCGCCGGGCAGGTCCCCGCGTCGTCCGAGGCGCCTGCCGGCCTCGCCGAGCGCCCCGCCTCGCCGGCCGCCGGCGCGCCGCGCGGAGTATGGGTCGCCCTGGGGGTGCTCTATCTCCTGCTGTTCCCGTACCACCCGGGCCTGCGCTCGCCCAACGAGCTGTGCCGGCTGTGGCAGACGCGCGCGCTGGTGGAGTACGGGACGCTCGACATCAACGGCGCCCTGCGCGACTACGGCTACGTCGGTGATTTGTCCGTGAAGGACGGGAAGTACTACCCCAGCAAGGCGCCGCTGCTGTCCTTCGCCGCCGTGCCCGTGTACGCCACCCTGCGCGCGCTGGGCGGAGGCCACCGCTACGCGGTGCCCGAGGTGCCGCTCGTCTTCTTCTCGCGCCTGCTCCTCACCGTGCTGCCCACGCTGGGCATGCTGTGGCTGGTGCGCCGCTACCTGCGGGCGCAGGTGGACGCGGTCGTGGCGGACGCGCTCACGGTGACGTACGGCCTGGGCTCGCTGGGCTTCAGCTACTCGCTGCTCTTCATGAGCCACCAGACGACGGCGGTGCTGCTCTTCGCGGGCTTCTACGCGCTGTGGCGCTGCGCGCGCGGCGACTGGCGCGAGCGGGGCTACCTGGTGGCGGGCGCCTGCGCCGGGGCCACCGTGGCCGCCGAGTACACCGGCGCGCTGGGCGTGCTGGGCCTGGTGCTGTACGCGGTGCTCACCGTCCTCTTCCAGCCCGGCTCCGAGCCCGTTCCGGCGCGCGAGCGCTGGGCGCGCCTGGGCCGGGCCGCGGGGCTGGCCACGCTGGGCGCGCTGCCCTTCGTGGTGGCGCTGGCGCTCTACCACCAGGCCACCTTCGGGCACCCGCTCACCACCGGCTACAAGTACCTCAACGACGCGGCCTACCAGCCGTGGCACCTGGGCGGCTTCCTCGGCATCCGCACGCCCGACCCGCGCGCCTTCGCGCTGTCCTTCTTCTCGCCGCTGCGCGGGCTGTTCACGCTGTCGCCCTTCCTGCTGCTGGCGCTGCCGGGGCTGGTGCTGGCGTGGCGGCGGCGGGGCCAGGGCGCGGAGCCGCGCGCGGTGGCGTGGATGGGCGTGGCGCTGCTGGCCGGCTACACCTACTTCACCTCGTCCTTCTCCTACGACTCGTGGGGCTGGACGACGGGCCCGCGCCACCTCACCGGCCTGGTGCCCTTCCTCCTGCTGCCCGCGGGCCTGTGGGTGGAGCGCCTGCGCGCCAGCGGGAAGGCGTGGGCCGCGGGCGTGGCGGCCATGCTGTGCGCCGCCTCCGTCCTCACCACCGGCGTGGCCACCTTCGTCAACTACATCCCCGACGACGTCTCCAATGTCCTGGGAGGCCTGGTGCTGCCGCTGCTGCGCGCCGGCTTCTTCCCGCCGGGCGTGCTGTCGTTCGTGGGCCTGCCTGCCGTGGCGAGCGCGCTGCCGCTCGCGGTGCTGCTGGCCGTGGCCGCCTGGGTCTACCTCGCGCTGGCGCGTGTCCCGGGGCACCGGTGGCCCGCTCCCGCCGCGCTGGCCACGGGGCTCGCCACGCTGCTGCTGCTCGCCTCGGCGCACGCGCTCACCACCCAGCAGGACGACGCGGACCGCAACGCCGTGCGCTTCCTCCAGTCCGTGTGGCTCACGCCTCCCGGACGCGAGGTGTCGTTCTGGCCTCGCCCCGGGGTCTGAAACACCTCTCACGGGTCAGCGCCAATCCCTCACTCCCGGGATGAAAGTCATTGCACACCCCCTGTCTCAGGCTCGCCTGCCCTGACGCAGTGAAACAGCAGGCAGCACCCTGTTTTCCCACTCTCACGGCGAATCCAATCCCTTACAATTCCCGTGAAAGCTGTTGCATCCGGTGTGTGCTGTCCAATCGACCTCGCAACTTTTGCGGAGTCTACAAAAGGTTGTCAGGTCAACACGTGTCAGGTGTCACCCAGGCCTGAAGCCAAGGGGCTGAAAGCACTGGCTTGCGGGAGCGCTCCCGCACGGCCCGCACATTGCTGAGTGGCAATCACCGCTCTTCCCCATTGCCGAGTCCCGGCAAGGAGCCTCCGGTGACCCGCCAGCCGTCCCACATGAAGCCTCATGCGAGCCTGACTGCCCGCCCGCGGAGTGTTCGCGGGACACGCCGGCGCGCGGAGCGCGGCGTCGCGCTGTTGATGGCGCTGGCGCTCATCGCCTTCATCACCGCCGCCGCGCTCGTGTCGCTGCGCGCGGTGTCCACGGAGAGCGCCCTGCAGGGCAACGAGCGCCGCGCCCGCGAGGCCTTCTTCGCCGCCCAGGCAGGCCTGGCGGAGGGCCGAGAGGTGGTGCGCCTGCGGCTGGGCGGCCGCAACGAGTTCAACACCGTCATCAACAACCTCGGCGGGCCCGCCACGGACCTGCCGCCGGACATCACCATTCCCTGGTACCAGGTCATCGGCTGGACGCCGTACACGCTGACCAGCACGCCCGCTGGCACCGCGGTGGACCCGACCTTCGCCGGCGCCAACCGGGAGATGAACGGCCCGGACGGGGTGCGCCTCGAGGACTTCCCGGAGTCCAGCAACGTGCGCTACCGCGTCTTCCTCGTCGACGACGACGATGCCGACCCGCTGCGCTCCGTCGACGAGAACAGCAAGGTCTGGCTCGTCTCCGTCGGTGAGGTCACCGGCCCCGCCGGCTCGCAGCCCCACCGCTCCATCGTCCGCACCCTCATCAACGCCGGCACGAGCGGGGGCTCCGGCCCTCCGTGCTGGGACGCCGGCTGTGAAGACAACGGCGGCGGGTGAGCGCCGTTCCATGCCTTTCGAGCAGCACCCGAAGCCCCACGTCCAAGGATACGCCATGCGCCTCAGGAGCATCCTCATCACCGCGGCCCTGTTCGCCGCACCCGGCGCCGCGCTCGCGCAGGCCGGCGACGCGGACGCGGGCGTCACGTTCAACCCGTGCATCGACACCACGGGACAGGACCGCCAGCCCGACTTCAACGCCGACGCCGGCGCCTACAGCTCGGTGATGCTGACGAACGACACCCCGCCCAAGCTGCGCCTCAACACCAACCAGACCATCCTGGACCCCGAGCGCATCATCCTGCCCTTCGAGCAGGAGGTCGAAGCGCTCATCGTGGACGAGCAGGCGGGCGCGGGCGCGTCCCATACCCTGGGCTGGTTCTACTACCAGGACCTCATCGACAAGCAGTACGTCAACGTCAACGACCCCGGCAACCCCAACGACGACACGCTCGTCGACGCGGACGACAGCGGCGTGCCGGACTTCCACGAGGACCTCTTCAACATCAACCCGCGGCGGCCCTACATCGGCCTGAACCCGCGCTGCGACCGGCGCTTCACCCTCCCCAAGCCCGACGGCACCCTCATCGAGATGCGGGAGCCGGACCTGCTCACGTCCAGCTGCGCGTCCCCCCGCACCTACTCGCCCACGATGGGGCCCAAGCGCTGGCCGGAAGACGACCTGGGCTATCCGGCGCGGCCGGCCAGCCCGGTGGTGGGCCAGACGGTCGCTGGCGCGGGGCTGAACGTCTACAACACGCGGACGGCCTACACGAACACCGACACCTGGTTCAGCGACCAGGGCCTGTTCCCGCACATCCCGAACCTGTTGGAGCCGTCGGACTGGCGCAACGGCCACAAGGGCCTGGGCAACATCGCCTTCTACGCGACGGACGACGACGAGAACCACTGCAACCAGCCGTCGCAGACGTCCGAGTGCCTCCAGCCGCGCATGGCCTGGAGCGCGGACGGCACCACGCCCGTCAACGTCTGGGACAAGTCCGGCAACCGCGACGGCATCCCCGACTACAAGGCGAGCGCCTTCGACACGAAGGGCCGCGTGCGGCCCGGCACCAACCCGGCCGCCGCCCCCAACGAGGAGGACCGGCGCGTGAAGCTGGGGATGATTCAGGGCGGCAAGGAGGTCGTCTTCTTCCTCGTCACCTACGTGGAGCAGATCTACGGCCGCCAGGTCCCGTTCCGCGACGAGAACGGCAACATCTACTACCAGGACGGCCAGCCCGTCATGATTCCGCAGAACTCCACCGACTCGTGCTTCATGACGAAGACGATGCCGGACGGCCGCCAGCAGTGTCACTTCTGGGCGCACGGTGACATCAACGTCTTCTTCTCCAAGACGCTGCTCAACATGGACCTGCACCAGACGGGCGCCTCGGACGGCAACCTGGTGGTGACCAAGAACCTGCGCACCAACTGGCTGGGCTACGACGCGTACGACCGCCTGGACAACCCCGAGTACGGCCGGGTGTTCTTCGAGCAGGACCAGATGAAGGACGTCTACGCGTACAACCAGCGCGCGGCGCACACCATCGTCGGTGCGCCCATCGGCAACGAGCGCGTCTGGATTCTGGGTTGGGAGGACCAGAACTCGGGCGGCGACCGCACGTACAACGACATCGTCATCCTCATCAACAAGCAGAACAACGGCGTCTTCAAGTCGGACGTGGTGTCGTCGGACATCTCGCCCAGCGTCGCGCGGGACTACACCATCACCTCCGTCACGCTCTCCATCGACGACGAGCCGTACTTCGAGCCCGTCGCCTCCACCCAGGCGTGCACGCCCGAAGTCGAGCAGCCGGACGGGAGCATCCACCGGCCGCTGCCGAGCATCACCTACCAGGTGGCGCTGGACTGCAAGGTGTGCGTGTCCGGCTGCGACGGCACCACCCCCGTGTTCGAGCCCAAGCGCACCGAGCCCGAGTGGGTCACCGTGCCCTTCCAGGACCCCGGTCCGGACCCGGGCACGCGCAACCGGACCGTCTCCGTGGATGACCTGCTGGAGCGCGGCTACACCGGCACGCAGCTGTGCTGGCGCGCCATCCTCCAGAGCCCGGGCGAGGGCTGCCAGCCCACCATCGCCAACGTCAACGTCTCCTACAAGGCGCAGAAGGCCGGCCAGTACGGCCGCTCGGGGCGCATCGGCGTGGCCAACACGCTGCTCTACGGCGCGGGCGAGGTGCCGGGCCGCAACTGGGCGGAGACTCCGCACCTGAACCCGTCCCAGCGCCTGCTGGATGGCCGGCCGGACATGAGCCCGCGCGGCCACGTCTACCTCAAGAAGCTCTACGAGCCGGAGAACCCGGCCGTCACGCTGTCGTCCAGCAACACCGCCAACCCGCCGGTGTGGGACGCCGGTGAGGTGCAGCGCGTCTCCATCCGGAGCTCGGACCCCTTCGCCCGCAAGCTCTTCACCCGCCGGCTCGGGACGCGCACCGAGCTGAAGTCCATCACCGGTGACACCCACCCCATCTTCCCCACCGCCCCGGGCAACGAGCTGTGCGCGTACGACGGCGTCCGGTACGACCTGAACGACGACGGCGAGTGCAACAGCACCGACCGGACCGTGCTGCGCGACTGGCTCTATGGCTGGGAGAAGTACGACGCCGCCGCTCCGGCGGACTCCGTGCGCTCCCCCCGGCGCACCTGGCCCATGGGCACCATCAACCTGTCCACCCCGGCCATGGTGGGCCCGCCCGTCGAGCCGGCGTGGCTGTCCAACCCCACCGTCTCCGAGACGGAGAAGACGAACTTCCGCGCGCGCTTCCGCGACAACGCCCTCATCTCCGGCCGGAAGAACGTGGCCTTCATCGGCACGGGCCAGGGCTTCCTGCACGCGCTGGACGTGGGCAAGCTGACGCTCGAGGACGACATGTGCACGCCCGCGACGGAGTACACGGGCTACTTCGACCACACGTCCGGCTGCACGGCGGCGCGCAGCTACGGCACCGGGGCGGAGCTGTTCGCCTACCTGCCCGGGAAGATGCTGCCCTACTACGTGGAGAACTACCTGCGCGCGGAGCGCGCGGGACGGCCGGGGGCGACGATGGATGCCTCGCCCGCGGTGGGGCCTGTGGACCTGGGCCAGAACAGCAGCGCGGACACCACCGGCACCAACGACTACAACGCGCGGCGCGGCTACACGCCCGCGTCGACCACCGCGTGGCAGCTCAACACCAACCCGACGTCGAACACGGGCGCCAAGACGGTGCTGGCCAGCGCCACGGGCCCCAAGCAGAGCGTCTTCTTCGCGCTCGACGTCACCAACCCCGCGAGCACCAACACCAACTACCCCTGGCCCATGTGGGAGTACGACGTCGCCAACGAGCTGTACCACGGCTTCGACAACGCGTTCGCCCCCTGCACCACCCGCAGCGACCACTGGGACTGCGTGACGCTGTCGGAGATCTTCGACTACGTGCACGGCCGCGGCGAGGCGGTGGTGCGGGCGGACACGAGCGGCTCGCGGCACAACCCGCTGCTGCTGCGCATGGACTTCGGCAGCCGCGGCGGCAAGAAGTGGGTGGCGGCCTTCGCCACCGACTTCGTCCCCAGGCCGGGCACCGCCGGCACGCTCTACCTCATCGACGTGAAGACGGGGCAGCCCATCCAGGTCAACCACGGCTCGGGGCTGAAGCAGCGGCTGGCGGGCATCGTCACGCTGGGCACCGACCCGGCGCAGGACCATGACCAGGGCATCGGCGGCAGCCCGGCGGCGGTGGACGTGGACGGCGACGGCAACCAGGACGTGCTCTACGTGCCGTCCACGTCGGGCAAGGTCTACAAGGTCAACCTGCGCGACGTGAACGCCGACCGCGACTTCGGCAAGGCGCTCAGCTCGTGCGTCATCGCCAATGCCCGGACGGCCACGTACGCCAACGGCAGCACCGTGGAGCACCCGGACAGCCAGCGCATCTACGCGGACATGATGGTGAGGACCACGCGCTCGGGCTCGAGCGCCACCGTGGACCTCTTCTTCGGCACGGCCAACAACCCGGACACGGACCTGGACGCGGATGACCGGGCGGCCTCGCCGCGGCGCTACCACGTCATGGCCTTCCGGGACACCGCGCCGCTGGCCACCGACTGCAGCGGCCGCACGCAGGTGTGGGTGCACCCGCTGGGCCTGGGGCAGGCCGTCTGGGGCGGGCTGTCCATCGTCGAGGGCGCCGTGTCCACCGCGACGGCGGTGGGGACGAAGGCGGACGTGTGCAGCGTGGATGCGGACACCAGCGGCAAGCTGTACTCGCTGAGCCAGGCCACCGGTGACGGGCTGGTGGGGAGCGGGGCGGACCTGGGCGGCCACAGCCTGAGCACGCCCGTGTCCTATGACCGGCACCTCATCCTCCCCATCACCACGGCCGGCACCACGCAAATCGTCGGCAACACGGCATGGCAGAACCCGAAGGGCGACACCGGAGGCACCCGCTCGCGCGTGCTCATCTGGGACGTGCGGCCCGGCGGCAACATCCGGGAGGTGATTCCGTGAGGGGCACGAGGCAGCACGGGGGGCGGCCGCGCCGGGGCGCGACGCTGCTGGAGGCGATGGCCACCATGGTGGTGGTCGTCATCGGCATCCTGGGGGTGGCGCTCATCGTGCTCGCCGCCGCCCGGCAGAACCGCCGCAACCTCATCCAGGCGCAGGCGGGGCTCATCGCCGAGCGCGAGCTGGAGCGCATCACCGCCATGGGGTGCACGGGGGTGATGCCCACGCCGTGCAGCAACATCCAGGCGCTGGACGGCTCCACGCGCCAGCTGTGGTGGGCCGCGGACGGCGAGCCCCAGGCGCAGGCGCCCTCCGCGGGCGAGACGCGGCTGCGCTTCGACGTGGCGGTGGACGTGGACCCGAACGCCATGGGGGGCTTCGAGGGGACGGCGCGCGGCTCTCCCGCGGTGGACCGGATGGTGGGCGGCCTGCAGCTCCAGCAGGTCGTCAACGTGCGGGTGCTGGTGACCTGGCCGGACACGCTGCTGAACGGCTTCGGCACGAACTCGCGGCGGCGCGCGGTGGCCCTGCAGACGCGGATGGTGCCATGAGACGCTCAGCACTGCAGGCCCGGGGCTTCACCCTCATCGAGATGATGATTGCCAGCTCGCTGTCGCTGGCGGTGCTCGCCGGGGCCGTCACCGTGGGCGTTGCCCTCCAGCGGCGCGGCATCCTGGAAGAGCGCACCATGGAGACCCAGAACACCAGCCGGGCCGCGCGGGAGCTGCTCATCCCCGCCATGCAGCGCGCGGGGGCGGGGTTCGGCAAGGCGCGGCTCAACGTGGGCGGCGACGGCGCCCAGGTGGACCAGCGCTACGCGGTGTGGGTGACGACGAACGCCACATTCCCAGGCGACCCCAGCTTCGCGGGGCCCACGGGCGTCTACGCGGGCCTCATCTCCGACGCGGTGGAAATCTGGGACGCGGACTCGGCGCGCGCGGTGCAGCTGCGCAGCCGGCTCGCCTGTGGCAACGCCATCTGGGACGGCGCGCAGCTGTGCGCCCAGTCCGTCGGAGTCAACGCCCCGCCCGCCAACAGCCTCAGCGTGGTGACGAACCCGACGGAGTCCACCGCCTGTGTCGGGGTGGTGGGGGCCGCCCGCACGACGGAGACCATCGCCTGGACGGCCGGCGCCCCCAACCAGACGCTGCCGGCGGGCGCCCCCTGCTCGACGGTGGCCGCGTCGGGCAACGTCTTCACGGGGAGCGACTCGTACCTGATGCCGCTGAACGTGCGGGCCTACCGCGTCAACTGGCGCAGCGGCCGGCCGGTGCTCGAGGTGGACCCGGACGGGTCCGCGGGCGGCGCCGGGTACCAGCCGCTGGCGCAGGACATCGAGCGCCTCAAGGTGCGGATGGGCGTGTACAACCCGGACCTCCCCAACAACGACGTCGTCTTCTTCCCGGAGGCGAACGCGGGGCGCCCGGCGCTGGACGCGTGCACCAACGCCACCTGCTGGTCGAAAATCCCCGGTGACGCCGGCACCGTGGGCGCGGCCGAGTTCGGCCCGCGCAGCGCCCGCGACGAGCTGATGCGCCGCGTGCGGCTGATGGAGGTGCTCATCACCGCGCGCACCCCGCAGATGGACGTGCAGGCCGCGGGCGCCGACGGCGGCACCACGCGGGACGAGGAAGGCAACCTGGTGGACGGCTTCAAGCGGCGCCACTCCCTCCAGCGCATCGCGCCGCGCAACTTCGCAATCTCGGGGGGAACATGAAGACCTCACACCGCGGAATGACCCTGCTGGAGCTGATGGCCGCCGTGGCCATCCTCGGCATCCTGATGGCCCTGTCGATGCCGGGCCTGCAGGGCGTCATCAACGACCGGCGCATCAGCGCCGCCCAGCGCGCCATCTACCTGGAGACGCTGGAGGCCCGGCAGCAGGCGCGCAGCAGCCGCCAGCCGGTGCGCCTGGCCATCATCAGCTCCGCCGACGAGAACGGGCGGCTGGTGTCCGCGGTGCGCTGGGAGCAGCTCGACTGCGCCAACGCGGCCACGGACCCATGGGGCAGCCAGTGCCCGATGCCGGCCTGCCAGACGGCGGCGTGCGGCACCGGAGGCTGCACGTGCACGGTGACGGGAACGCCCGTGCCGCTGCCGCCCGGCCTGGAGGCCAGCAGCCTGGACGGCCTGTGCTGGCTGGGGGGCGAGTCCACGCGGGTGGTGGCCCGCACGGGCACGACGACGTGCAGCGCGACCAACGCCGTGCCGGCGGCCGGCACCCTGCGGCTCCGCAAGAGCGACCCCACGGGCACCTACCTCGTGGACCAGGTGCTCAGCGTGAATGCGCTCACGGGCGCCCTGCGGATGGTGGACTGCACCAGCTCCCCCGGCCAATACGGCTGTCCCTGAGCCCGAGGCCCGCTGAAGGCGGGCCTCCCGAGCCCGAGGCCCGCTGAAGGCGGGCCTCCGTCGTATGCTCACCGCGCCCCTTTCCTGGAGACAGTGAAGATGATGAAGCGGTTCGCCCTGGTGATGACCCTCTGCCTGGCCACGAGCGCCTCCGCGGAGCAGGTCGCCGACGTGTGGAAGGCGAAGTGCAAGTCCTGCCATGGCGAAGACGGCAAGGCGCAGACGAAGATGGGCCAGAAGGAGTCCATCGTCGACCTCACCCAGCCCGCCTGGCAGAAGGCCCAGACGGACGCCGACATCCGCGAGGTGATTGCCGACGGCTCTCCCCGCAACACCCGGATGAAGGCCTTCAAGGACAGGCTCACCCCCCAGCAGATTGACGCACTGGTGGGATACATCCGCACAATGAAGGCGAAATAGGCGGCTTGAATTTCCGGGCGGGCCCGCGCGTCATGGAGGGTGAGAAACGGAGCCGCCCATGAAGAACCTCACCGTCGCCCTCGTCTTCTGCGTGTCCATGGCCAGCCTCTTCAGCTCCCTGCGCGCGGACGCCCTGTCCTCGGTGCGCATCGAGAAGGGGCTGTCCCGGCCGACGCCGCTCGCGCTGAGGCCCGCGGATGACGGCAAGGGCGGCGGGGATGACGACAAGGGCGGCAAGGACGACGAGGAGGACGAGGAGGAGGTCCGCGCCCGTTACTCCGGCATCTCCCAGCGTGCCGCCCTGGAGCTGGTGGACCCGGGCGCACTGGACGACGTGCTGCGCGTGCGCGCGGGCCTGAAGTTCGGTCACCGCTGAGCGCCGCCGCTCAGGCCCCCCTGCCCGCCTGGGCAGCAGGCGGGCGGGCGACTCGGGGCAGCGTCACGGAGAAGCAGGTGCCGGCGTCCGTCGAAGACGCCACGTCCACCCAGCCCCCATGGGCGGTGACAATCTGCGAGACGATGTAGAGGCCCAGCCCCAGGCCATGGTGCTGTGGCCTGGGCTGCCCCGGCTCCGGCGCCGCGCGGTGGAAGGGCGCGAAGAGGCGCGGGCGCAGCGAGTCGGGGATGGGCGGCCCGCCGTTGTGCACCTCCACCCGCTGGAAGTGGGGGTCTCCATCCGCCAGCCGCACCCGCACCTGCGTGCCGTCCGGGCTGTGCTGCAGGGCGTTGCCGAGCAGGTTGGACATCACCTGGCCCAGCCGCTCCTCGTCCCAGACGCCGCGGGACTCGCCCTGCACCTCCAGGCGGACGCCGCGCTGCGGGTGCGCGGGCTCCAGCTCGGAGATGATGCGGCGGCACACGTCCTCCAGGCACACCTCGCGCGGGCGCAGGGGGATGCCGCCGGCCATGCGCGCACGGGTGAAGTCCAGCAGTTGCCGCACCAGCCGGGCCATGCGCTCGGCGCTCCCGTCGATGCGCTCCACCACGCGGCGCACGTCCGGCGTCAGCGTGTCCCGGGCGAGCAGGGCCGCGGAGGACAGGCGCACCGCGGCCAGCGGGTTGCCCAGGTCATGTCCCAGCACGCCGATGAAGCGCTCCTGGAAGCGCGACTCCTCCTCGCGCGCCTGCTCCAGGCGGCGGCGCGCGGTGACGTCGCGGCTGATGCCGAAGAGGCCGTAGACGGTGCCGTCGCCCCGGCGCAGCACGCCCTTCGTCGTCTGCCAGATGCAGTCGGTGCCGGGGCCGCCCTCGGAGTCCTCGTAGGTCGCCGTCTGGCCGGACTCCGCCACCGCGCGGTCATGCGCCAGCGTGGGCCGGGCGACGTCCGGGCCCAGCAGCTCCGCGTCGGAGCGGCCGAGAATCTCCTGGGGCGCGCGGTTGAAGGCGCGCGCGGTGGCGGGGTTGATGAGCACGTAGCGCCCGTCCAGGTCCTTCACGTAGACGGCGTCCGTGGCGCTCTCGATGACGGCATGCAGCAGGTCATGGTCCCTGCGCAGGGCCTCCTCGGCGGCCATGCGCTCGGTGAGGTCCTCCAGGAAGACGACGGCGCCGTCCTCCCAGGGGGCCACGCGCGCCAGCAGCCACACGGTGCCCACCGGGGACTGGCGCGACAGCCGCACCACCTCCGGCTCGCGGCGCACCGCCACCCGGACGCACGCGGCGAACAGGCCGCACTCCCGCAGCCACGGAGCCTCGACCAGCAGGCGCTGGCGCACCAGGGGCCGCTCCTCGCGCCCGAGCCACCGCTCCGCGTGGACGTTGGCGGAGACGCACTCGAAGTCGAGGATGCCCCCGACCGCGGAGCGGACACTGCGCAGCACGACGACCGCCTCGGAAGGGGGAACGTCTCCCCCATTCGCCGGGCGCTTGTTGCTCCCACGGCCGGATTGCATGTGGCGTGGCACCCCCCATTGATGCCCGTTGCGAAGGCACACTAGCCCCAGCGCAGGGCGGGAGACCAACCGGCCCCCGGGGTGGTCGTACCGTGCCGGAATGGACCCACCGGGGGGCCCATTCCCTGCAAGACGACAGGCGCCTCGCTCTGTCGTTGCTTTGGGTCCGGCAGGCTCCTAATTACCCCTGGGCCCTCAGGGTCCACTCATGGACACTCCTTTCACTCAGAGGCTGGATGTCGAGGCGGCGCTGCGCGGCGGCGGGCCTCCCACGGCAGGCGACCCGCTCGCCCAACTCCTGGACGCGCTCCAGCCCGGCCGCCGCGCTCGCACGCAGGGGCTGAAGGGCTCCGCGCGCGGCCACGTGCTCGCCCGCCTGCACCACGCGGCCAGGGCACCGCTCGTCTGCGTCACGGTGGACGAAGAGGCGGCCGACGCCCTGGCCGCCGACCTGGCCTTCTTCCTGGGAGGCACCGGCAGCCTGCTGGCGCCGCGCGTGCTGCGGCTGCCCGCGGACGAAATCCTGCCCTTCGACGAGCTGTCCCCCGACGCCACCACCGTCACCGAGCGGCTGGGCGCCCTGTTCCACCTGGGCCAGGGCACGCGCTTCCCCGCGCTGGTGCTGTCGGTGCGCGCGCTGTACCGCCGCGTGCTGCCGCTGGGGGTGATGACGGCGCTGTCGGAGCGCGTGGCGGTGGGGCAGGACCTGGACCGCGACTCGCTGGCGCTGAAGCTGGCGCGGATGGGCTACCAGAACAGCCCGCTGGTGGAGGACGTGGGGACGTTCTCCGTGCGCGGCGGCCTGCTGGACGTCTTCAGCCCGCTCTACGACAAGCCGGTGCGCCTGGAGTTCTTCGGAGACACCATCGAGTCCATCCGCGCGTTCGACCCGGAGTCGCAGCGCACGGTGGACTCGCTCAAGGAGGTGTCGCTGGTCCCCGCGCGCGAGGTGCTGCTCACGGACCAGACGCGCCCGCGCGCCGAGGCCACCGCGCGCGCGGTGGCGGACCGCATCAACCTGCCCACCATCCAGCTGCGCGAGCGGCTGGAGGCGCTGCGCGAGGGCCTGCCCGGCTTCGGCGTGGAGGGGCTGCTGCCCGGCCTCTTCGAGGGCGGGCTGGCCACGGTGTTCGACTACCTGCGCCTGTGGAGCAAGGAGTCCCCCGTCTTCTACCTGGACGACCCGCTGGGGCTGGACAGGACGGTGGACGAGCTGTGGACGGAGCTGGAGCGCTCATACGCGGCGGCGGAGGAGCGGCAGGACCTGGTGTGTCCGCCGGCGGAGCACTTCCTGTCGCGCGACGCGGTGGTGGAGCAGCTGGGCGCCTTCCGCGTGGTGGAGGGCGGCGGCCTGTCGCTGGCGCAGATGGAGCGGCCGCCGGTGCAGTTCAACTTCGGCGGCACCCAGGATTTGCGCGAGGCGATTCTCGCGCACCACGGCGAGGAGGGCGCGCTCTCCCCGCTGGTGGACCGGCTGCAGCGCTGGCGGGACATGGGCGTGGCCTGCGCGGTGGCGTGCGGCACGCTGAGCCAGGCGGACCGGCTCAAGCGGCTGCTGCTGGACCGCAACGTCATGGTGAAGCTGCACACCGAGCCGCTGTCGGACGCGGCCCACCTGTACGAGCCCTCGGTATGGGTGCACCTGTTCACCGGCGAGGTGAGCCAGGGCTTCGTGGACGGCGCGGGCGGCCTGGCCGTGCTGTCGGACGAGGAGATTTTCGGCGTCCGCTCGCGCAGGCGCGTCAGGCGCAGCAAGAAGCTGGACGCGTTCTCCGCGGGCTTCGGGGACCTGAAGGAAGGCGACCTCATCGTCCACACCGACTTCGGCATCGGCCGCTATGCGGGCCTGACGAAGATGGAGGTGAACTCCGTCCCCGGGGACTTCCTCGTCCTGGAGTACGCGGGCCGGGACAAGATCTACCTGCCGGTGGGCCGCATGCGGCTCATCCAGAAGTTCTCCGGCGGAGACCCGGAGAAGGTCCAGCTGGACAAGCTGGGCACCACCAGCTGGGAGAAGACGAAGAAGCGCGTCAAGGAGCAGCTGCTGAAGATGGCGGCGGAGCTCCTCCAGATTGCCGCCGCGCGCAAGGCGCACCCGGGCCATGCCTTCAGCGCGCCGGACAGGTACTTCGCCCAGTTCGAGGCGGACTTCGAGTTCGAGGAGACGCCGGACCAGGCCAAGGCGATTGAAGACGTGCTGGCGGACATGCAGAAGCCGCAGCCCATGGACCGGCTCGTCTGCGGCGACGTGGGCTATGGCAAGACGGAGGTGGCCATGCGCGCCGCCTTCAAAGCCGCGCTGGACCGCAAGCAGGTGGCGGTGCTGGTGCCCACCACCGTGCTGGCGCAGCAGCACTACCTGTCCTTCAAGAAGCGCTTCAAGGACTACCCCGTCACGGTGGAGGTCATCTCCGGCATGAAGAAGGCGCCGGAGGTGCGCGAAATCCTCAAGCGGGCCAAGGAGGGCAAGGTCGACATCCTCATCGGGACGCACAAGCTGCTGGGGGCGGAGGTGGCCTTCAAGGAGCTGGGCCTGATGATTGTCGACGAGGAGCAGCGCTTCGGCGTGAAGCAGAAGGAGTCGCTGAAGAAATGGCGCTCGCAAATCGACGTGCTGACGCTGACGGCCACGCCCATTCCCCGCACGCTGCACATGAGCATGTCCGGCGTGCGGGACATGAGCATCATCGCCACGCCGCCGCAGGACCGCCGGGCCATCCGCACCTTCGTGATGAAGTCCGACGACGCCGTCATCAAGGAGGCGATTGAACGCGAGGTGGCGCGCGGCGGGCAGGTGTTCTTCGTCCACAACCGCGTGGAGTCGCTGGCGTCCATCGAGCAGCAGCTCAAGCAGCTGGTCCCCCAGCTCAGCATCGGCGTGGCGCACGGGCAGATGCGTGAGGGGCAGCTGGAAAAAGTCATGCTGGAGTTCACCGAGCGCAAGCACCACGTGCTCCTGTGCACGTCCATCATCGAGAGCGGCATCGACATCTCCAGCGCCAACACGATGATTGTGAACCGGGCGGACCAGTTCGGCCTGGCGCAGCTCTACCAGCTGCGCGGGCGCGTGGGCCGCAGCAAGGAGCGCGCGTACGCGT
Source organism: Pyxidicoccus xibeiensis (assembly GCF_024198175.1). Classification (NCBI taxonomy): domain Bacteria; kingdom Pseudomonadati; phylum Myxococcota; class Myxococcia; order Myxococcales; family Myxococcaceae; genus Pyxidicoccus; species Pyxidicoccus xibeiensis. Next base: position 5,884 of record NZ_JAJVKV010000018.1, on the reverse strand, counting down.
ACCTGCTGGTGCCGTCGCGGCGGGCGGTGACGAAGGACGCGCAGCGGCGCCTGGAGGTGCTGCAGAACTTCACCGAGCTGGGCGCGGGCTTCTCCATCGCCAGCCATGACTTGGAGATTCGCGGCGCGGGCAACCTGCTGGGCGACAAGCAGTCGGGCGCGATTGCCGAGATTGGCTTCGACATGTACGCGCAGCTGCTGGAAGAGGCCGTGGCGGAGATGCAGGGCATGCCGCCCAAGGTGCAGGTGGAGCCGGACGTCACCCTGCCCATGCCGGCGCTCATCCCCGACGACTACGTGAACGACGTGCACCAGCGGCTCGTCTTCTACAAGCGCTTCAGCCAGGCCAGCCACCCGGACGAGGTGACGGACCTGCGCGCGGAGCTGGTGGACCGCTACGGCGAGGCGCCGGACGAGGTGGACCACCTGTCCGAGCTGACGCTGCTGAAGATAGACATGCGGGATTTGCGGCTGCGCGCGCTGGAGGTGGGCACCGGCCGGCTGGTGGTGACGCTGGGCGCGGACGCGCTGCTGGACGGCGCGAAGGTGGCCGGCCTGGTGCAGCGCTCGAAGGGCGTCTACCGGCTCACCCCCGACATGAAGCTGATGGTCCGCGTGCCCCAGGGCGCCAGCGGGCATGACCTCATCGCCGAGGCGAAGAAGGTGCTGAGGGACTTGAGCCACTGCGCCCTGCCCCACGCGTAGCGCGGGGCGCTGGCGTCAGGCGGCCTGGAAGTCCGGGGCCGCCACCGGGCGCACGAGGAAGTCCCGGGCGGACTCCAGCGCGCGCGCGTCCGTGAGCACCTGCCCCGGCGCGGAACCGTGGCCGATGAGGGCGCCGCGCCAGCGCAGGTCCATGTAGCCCGCCGTCAGGCGCAGGCTCTGGATGGGGGGCTGCGCCACGGAGTCGTCGTCCTCGGAGGAGTGCGCGGTGACGAGCGACAGCACCTTGCCGCGCATCCGCTCGCGGAAGCGCAGCTCCGGCAGGCGCATCCACCAAGACCAGTGCTCGAAGTAGTGCTGCGCCGTGGAGGACAGGTGGTACCAGTAGATGGGCGACACGATGACCAGCTCGTCCGCCGTCATGGTGCGCTCGGCCAGCGCGAGCAGCTCCGGGCCCGGCTTCGGGTAGCCCTTCCCCGGCTCGTGGCGCAGGTCCTTGAAGGGCTCGCGCAGGTGCTCGTCCAGGCGCAGCCAGTCGGCGACGGTGCCGGCCGGGAGCGCCTCGGCGGCACGGCGCGCGAGCTGCTCGGCGTTGCCGCCCTCACGGGAGCTGGCCAGGAGGAAGAGGAGGTTGCGCGAGGCGGAAGGCGTGGAGCTCATGCGGGCCCTTGAAGGAAGGTGGCGCTGTCTTAACAGGGCTCCCTGCCACGCGCCCGGCGCTACCCGCAGAAGTGCGCCACGGCGCGCGCCAGCACGGCCTCGCAGCGAACCAGGTCCTCCACGGGGACGTACTCGCCCGTCTGGTGCGCCACGCGGATGTCGCCGGGGCCGAACACCACCGCCTCCGCGCCCAGCTCCGTCATCTGCGGCGCCTCGGTGCCGAAGGACACCGTGGTGGGCGCGTTGCCGCTGGCCTCCGCCAGGAAGCGCACCACCTCCGCGTCCGCGCGGGTGTTCACCCCGCGGTCCGTGCGCACCACGCGGATGTGCGCCTCGTAGGCGGGCTCGTCGCGCACCAGCTCCCGGCGGATGGACTCCAGCAGCTCCGGCACGCGCTCCACCGGCTGTCCGGGCAGCGGGCGCCACTCCACGACGAAGCGGCAGGCGCCGGGGATGACGTTCTTCGCCTTGCCGCCCTGGATGACGCCCACGTTGACCGTGGTGAAGGGCGGCTCGAAGCCCTCGTCCCGCTCGGCGCGCAGCACCGTGGTGGCCAGGTGCTCCAGGCGCTGGAGGAAGCGGCCCGCGCGGAAGATGGCCGACGCGCCCAGGTCCGGATACGCGCTGTGCCCCTCCTTCCCCAGCACCTCCACCTCCGCCAGGCAGTAGCCCTTGTTGGCGCGCACCGGCGTCAGGCGCGTGGGCTCGCCGACGATGGCGTGCCGCGCGCGTCCCAGCCCCGCCGCCACCAGCTTCTTGGCGCCCACCAGGCCCACCTCTTCATCCGCCGTGAGCACCACCATCAGCGGCGCCTTCACGTGCTTCGCGTTGAGCGCCGCGTGCAGCGCGCAGGCGATGAAGCCCTTGGTGTCACACGCGCCACGCGCGTAGAGCTTCCCTTCCTTCTCCGTGAGCCGCAGCGCGTCCGTCCAGGCCGCGTCGTAGGGCACGCAGTCGGTGTGGCCCACCAGCGCGAGCGCGGCGCGGCCGGAGCCGCCCTTCACCGCCACCAGGTTGACCTTCTCCACGCCCGCGTCGTCCGTGTAGCGCTGGCGCTCGGCGGAGAAGCCCGCGGCCTCCAGCTTCGCCTGGGCGTAGTCGACCAGGGGCGCATTGGGGCGGGCGGACGTGGTGTCCATGGCCACCAGCTCCGTCAGGGTGGCTCGCAGCGCGGGCAGCGTGTCGCTCATCGGGGACGACCTCCAGGGGCCGCGTCATGCCACTGCCCGGCACGGCGCGCCAGCCCCTGGAGGCCCGCACGGCCCTTCAGCGGACGGAAGCCACCTCGCCGCCGGAGGGCCGCACCGGGTGCACCGATTTGTCGTCCGCGCCCGGGCGGCCCAGCCCCTTGTGCACCGCTGGCGCCGACGCGCTCACCGGGCCCACGTAGAAGACGCCGTGGTAGCCGTCGTCGTTCGCCCCACCCCACAGGTGCACGAAGAAGCGGTCCCCGTTGTCCTTGCCCTTCGCCTCCCGAATCCCGCAGTCCAGCCGGTTCTTCACGCCCTTGCGGTCCACCGCGCAGATCCACGCCGAGCCGCTGTCGTACGCCATGTCCAGCGCCACCACGCCCTTGACGTGCTTGGACACCAGCAGGCCCATGGGCTGGTACTTCAAGTCCCACGGCAGCCCCACCTTCGTGCGCGGGTGGACGTTGCCGCTGACGACGAGGAAGAAGCGGTCGGGCGCGTGCTTCACCCGCGACAGCACCGTGGCCGCCATCGCCTCCTCGCGCACCTGCCCCTGGAGCTTCGGGTGGTCGAAGACGAAGGCCTCCACGTCCAGCCCGCGCGAGCGCAGCTGCCGCAGCTGCTCCAGCATGTTGGCCATGGCCTCGCTGCTGCGGCCGTCCGGGTACGGGCTGCGCCAGAAGGGCGCATCCATCAGCTTCAGCCAGTCCGAGTCCGTGCCCTCGCTGGTGAGGAAGGCCGCCACGCGCTCCTGGCTCTCCACCGGCAGCTCCAGGCCCACCGTCACCGGAGTGCCCGCCACCGTCGCCTGGCAGGCCGCCTGCGCCAGGAAGCGCGGCACCTCCTGCGTGCCGTGCATCTCGCCCAGCAGCAGCACCCCGCCCTGCTTCACCTGCTTGCCCAGCCCGACGATGGGCAGGCCGCACTCCATGGCCATGGGGTTGGGTGCGGCCTTCGCCTCGGGCGCCTTCGCTGCCACCATCACCGGGCGCGGCGCGTTCTCCTCCTTCGCCAGCTTCGGGGCCACCGCGTTGAACACGCGCCACTCCATCACCAGGTCTCGCGAGCCCTGCCCGGACTCCGCGAAGTGGGAGTTCTCTCCGCGCGGCGCGTCGAACCGGTCCTCGAAGTCCTCGACGCTGAGGAACGTCTCGCCCACCGCGTCGGCTGAAGCCCCTTCTCCGGTGGACATCACCTCCCGCTCCGGCCCGCGATTGCTGCCCATGGTGCGGTTGAGCCCCCAGTCCATCTCCTTGCCGGCCTGGGACAGCGCCTTGTTGGCGCTCTTGGTGACGCGGATGACCCAGAGCTTGCTCTGCGTGGGCGACTCGCGCTTGCCCAGCACCAGGTAGCGGTGCCAGAAGCCGGCCACTTTCGAGCCGCCGAACTCCTCGCGCCACTCCGTCTGCAGCACCATGCTGCCCTTGTCCTCACGGAAGGGCAGGTTGTTCTGCGTGAAGAACTGGCGCACCTCCGGCCAGACCTCCTCCAGGGGCCGGTCGTAGATGGCCTCCCGGTCGGGGATGTCCAGGCCCCCCTGGCGGGAGGCACAGCCCGCCAGGAAACACATCAGCGTCACCACCGCGTACACCGTCGAGCGCATGCGCCCTCCCGGAATCGGCCCCCGGAGAGGAACGCAGTGCCTCACGGGGTCATATCGCCGTAAGAGGCGGAATTCCCTCAGGGGTACAGCGAGCGCGACAGGCCCTGGAAGGCGCGGCCGCTCTCCTCCGCCAGGGGATGACGGCCCTCCCGCACCACCACGCGGCCCGCCACCGCCACCTCGCGCACCGCCGCCTTGTCCGCGCCGAAGACGATGGCGGCCAGCAGCGACTCCGGGCTCGCGCCGGTGAGCGACGGGTGGTGCACGTCCACCGTGAAGAAGTCGGCGGGCGCTCCCGCCTCCAGGGCGCCCGTGGGAAGCCCCAGGCTGCGTGCGCCTTCCGTGGTGGCCATGCCCAGCAGCCGCGCCGCGAGCCCGTCCATGGCGCCCCGGCCCGGGTCCAGCACCGCGCGCCGTAGCCGCGCCAGCCGCAGGTGCCCTTCGAGCTGCCGGGCCTCGTCCAGCAGGTCCACGGTGGCCTGGCTGTCCGAGCCCAGGCTGATGCGCGCCCCCGCCTGCACCAGCGCGTCCGCGGGGACGATGCCGTCGCCCAGGTTGCGCTCGGTGGACGGGCACGCGCACACCGTCGCCGAGGCCCCGCCCAGCAGCGCCACCTCCGCGTCCGTCAGGTGCACGCCGTGCACCGCGGTGAAGCCGGGCCCGAGCAGCCCCAGGTCCGCCAGCAGCTCCACCGGCCGCCGGCCATGCTCCGCGAGGCAGGCCTCGATTTCCTTCGGCTGCTCCGCCACATGCATGTGCACGGGCATCCGCTTCGCCACCGAGCCGGCGAGCGCGGCCAGCCACTCCTTCGTCACGGCGCGCACGCTGTGCGGGGCCACGCCCACGCTGACCGCCGCGTCGTGCCCGACTTCGTGCACGAGCGACTCCGCCGAGGCGACGAAGGCGTCCACGTCCCGGTCGATGAAGCGCCGCTGGCGCGGGTTCTCCGGCACGCGGAAGCCGGCGCGCGCGTAGCCCACGCGCAGCAGGCAGATGCGCAGGCCCACGTCCCGTGCGGCGCGGATGACCGCGTGCGCCAGCGTGTTGCGGTCCGCGTACGGCGTGCCGTCCGCCTGATGGTGGAGGTAGTGGAACTCGCCCACGGTGGTGATGCCGGCCAGGGCCATCTCCAGGAAGGCCTGCCGCGAGGCGACGTAGACGTCCTCGGGGCCCAGCGCCTCGGCGGCGCGGTACATGGCCTCGCGCCAGCTCCAGAAGTCGTCCGCCTCGCGGCCCGAGGCCACGTACTCCGTGCGCCCCCGGATGAGGCGCTGGAACGCGTGCGAGTGGCCGTTGACGAGGCCCGGCAGCAGAGCGCGGCCCGGAAGCCTGACGACGCGCGCCCCGGCGGGCACGGAGCCCTCCGCCAGGATGAGGCCCTCCGCGCTCACGACCAGGGCGCGCCCTTCGTGGAACCGGCCCCCCGTGTAGAGGAAGTCCGGCTGATAGACAGTGATGTCGGTCACGCCTGCAGCGTATGCCAGCGGACCGGAGCGCGCAGCAGCAGCGACGGGGCCACCGTCAGTGGATGGACGCGAGCGACGAGCCCTGGTCCCTCGCCGGGTGGACCGAGTTGTCGTCCGCTCCCGGACGCCCCAGCCCCCGGTGCACCGCCGGTGCGGACGCGTTGACCGGGCCCACATAGAAGACGCCGTGGTACCCGTCGTCGTTCACCCCGGCCCACTGGTGCATGAAGAACCGGTCCCCGTTGTCCTTGCCCTTCGCCTCCCGAATCCCGCAGTCCAGCCTGTTGTTCACCGCGCAGATCC